>OMSS01000053.1:6544-14249 GCA_900313795.1 uncultured bacterium
TAAAAACATCGAAAACGATATCGATGAAAATGTCGATATGAAACGTTCACTTCTTAGCACTGACGAAACATACGAATCAGCGAATTCAGGGTTTTTCGCTTCTGCTGGTGAAGTAATCAACACTGACAATAACAACGGTAATTTCTTTATATAAAAAATCAAAAAAAAGACCGCCTCAATGACGGTCTTTTTTTAGTAAAAATTTTATTTTTAGTTCAAGTTTCTACTTTCCATTGCGTTATAAACAGCATTTGATGCTCTTACAACGAAATCTTTGCCATTAGGGTTGTTGTAAGGACGTTTTGCCATAATTGCAACGATGTATTTGTGTCCGCTTGCAGTTCTCACAATGCCAGCATCACCGAGCATGTGACCGATGTCGCCTGTTTTGTGCCAACATTTTGCACCTGAGCCTAAACCAGCAACGAGCAATCTGTTATTCTTAACATGTCCCATATAATCAAGGATTTTTTCTCTCGAATCTGCTGACAAGAATTCATCATTTCCAATGTTATAAAGCATTCTTGCCAAGTCTGCTGTCGTTGTGTAATTTGTACCTTTCATATCAGGAAGCCAGTTGTTGACTTGCGTATGTTGCAAACCCCAAGCTCTGACAGCTCTGTTAACATCGCTCATTCCGCCGATTGAGGACATAAGCATGTTTGTTGACGAATTATCAGAAATTTCAATCATTTTTCTTGCCAAAGAGTCTAAAGAATACTGATTTCCTTCTTTTTGGAACTGCAAATCGCCTGAACCTTCTGCACGATAAAAATCTGTCAAAGTCATTTTTTCATCGATTGTTCTTTGACCAAATTCCATAGAACGGAACAACTGTAACAATACTGGGAGTTTAATGATGCTTGCCGCAGGGAAAGTTTCATCAGAATTATATGAAACATATTTGCCGGTTTCATAATCCCAAGCGAAAACTGAACCGTGAACATTAGGGTATTCCGCTGCGATAGCCTTAATTGTATTTTCAACTCCGACCATTTCGTCAGTCAAGGTCAATTCCATCATATCAGGAGCATCTTGTTCTGCACCGGACAAAATTCTTGAACCCATAAAATCATTGTTATGTAAATATGCTGACGTTGGAGAATAAATATCTTCAACTTTTACGTTGAATGATGATTTTTCAGGATTTTGAAAAACTGGGGTCAAAAAATACTTATACGAAAACGGCATTACACAACAATAAACGAATGCTGCCATGAGCAACACCGTAACAAACATAGAAAAATTAAACTTCTTCTTTTTTGGTTTTTTAATTGTTTTTGTTGTATTTACAAGTCTTGCAGGTCTAACCAAAACTGGCTTGTAAGCAGGTCTTGTATAACGTTGTTCATCGTATTTCAAATTGTATTGTTTCATAGGAACAGAAATAAAACCCTTCCGATGATTGAACAAAAAATCCAATTCATCACTATTACTTTGCAACTGATGCACTTAATTCCCCCAAGGTCACGAATCTACTATACAACAAATTGTATAGTAGAACAACTTTGTAAATTATTCTATCGTACAGCCAGATGAAATAATATGTAAAAAACTATGAAATATTTGGAATATTTACGTTTTTTTAGTATAATAAACTTATAATACAAATGTATAGAAATGTAACAAAGGATAGAAATCTATGAGAAACGTCATTATTTTTAGCGACAGACCTTCATCAGAAATTCAATTTACATTGAAAGATTCAGATGATTATGATGTAAGAGTTAAAAGCATCAATGAATTAAAAGAAGCAGAAAAATACAACCCGTCGGTTATTATTTTGGATATTCCAGAAGAAAAATTGAGAGAAATCTCAATGGTTGTTAAACTTCCCGTTCCGACATTGATTTATTCGGAAAAAATGTATGAAAACTTGAAACTCAGAGGTGACGTTTACGATTATATTTTCAAGCCAGCAAACGAACTTGAATTAAAAATCAGACTTCGTAACTTCACAAGATTGAAAGAACTTCGTGAAAAAATCGCCCTCGTTTCTACAACGGATGAACTCACGGGCTTGCACAACAGAAGATTCCTTCAAGAACGTTTGGAAGCAGAAATTTCTCGTGCAAGAAGATATGGCACGAAACTTTCTTGCATCTTGTTCGATATCGACTTCTTCAAGGTCGTAAACGATATGTATGGCTATGATTGGGGCGACGTTCTTCTTAAAAAAATCGCTGAAATGCTCTCAGGATTCATCAGAAAAGAAGATATCTTGACAAGATACGGCGACGAAGAATTCATTGTAATTCTTCCGAACACAAAAGAAGAAAACGCATTCATCTTCGCAGAAAGATTTAGACGTGAAATCGAAAAAATGGAATTCATTCCTGCTGGCGAAGAAGAAAGACACCCGATTACAATTTCAGGAGGTATTTCATCGTTCCCATTCCTCGAAAACGTTGACGAAAATGCAAACACGTTAATCAGATACGCTGAACACGCTTTATACAACGCTAAGAAAAGAGGAAAGAACAAGGTTGTATTGTTCTCACAAGTAAACCTTGATTACTAATCGGAGATAACGATGGAGAAATTACCCCGTTATTTTGCATTTGCTATAACGGACAGATGCCAGTCACATTGTGCAACCTGCAATGGCTGGCAATCTCCGTCCGAATACAAATATGAAGAACTTTCAACAAATGATTGGAAGTTCGTTTTGTCATCTATGCAGCAATGGCTCGGAACGTTTGATTTTATTTTTACAGGCGGGGAACCGTTTTTGAGGGAAGATTTGCTCGAAATTGCAAATTACGCAGCAGAAATTGGCTTACAACCTAAGGTCATCACAAATGGTCTTGCTCTCAAAAATAAGTGCGAAGATGTTATAAAATCTGGATTTACGGACATTACTATTTCTTTAAATGCCGTTAAAAACCCAAAAATTCACAATGATTCTCGAGGAAGAAAAGATGCGTTCAAAATCACCAGCGACGTTATTCAAAATCTTTCTTACTTAAATAGAAAATATAATGCAGGCAAAACAATACTTATTGCGGCAGTAATTATGCCCTCGAATCTTACGGAAATGGTGCCTCTGGCAGAATTTGCACACCAAAACGGTATCGGGATAAATTATCAACTATTAGATGGCGGAAATTCTTTCTTCACGGCACATAACGTCCAACAAGAAAGTCTTAAAATGTTTGACGAAATGAAACAACAAACCGTCGATGCCATAAATAAACTGATTGATTTGAAATCGCAAGGATACTTGATTTACAACAGCAACAAGCAATTATTGGCGTTCAAGGATTTGATTGTAAACTCTGAAACGCCTGACGAAAGCGAACTTTCGTTCAAAACGATGATTGTTGAGGACATTGTTCCGAACATTTTTGATAACAAAGACAGAAAAGTTGAGGACAAAATCAATCCTGACTTAATCAAAAAGGTTATAAACAGACCTTATGCAGAACTTCACCCCGACAAGGCTGCTGTTGAAACAGAAGCAAGTTGTCAAATCGGTCATTACAATTTCTTAATAGACCCTTATGGCAGCGTGAGAGTATGTTTTTCATTCGACCCGATAGGCTCATTGATTACAACTTTGCCACAAAATATCTGGAACGGTATGGCGGCAGAGAGAATCAGAAGCAAAATTGCAATGTGTGGAAAGTCTTGTAAACTCTTAAATTGTAACTATCATGACGGGGACAATTAATGTCTGAATACATCAGTTGCGAATGGCTTGAAAACGGAATGGACTTTGATGTCGGAGTTTACGGCTCAAACATCATGCAATGTTGTTATGTAAGTTGTCCTGGGGGCGGAAACATAATGCTCAAGCGTGATTTTGACGGTTCTCCAATCGATTGGGAAGAATTTTGGAAACTCAAAAATCACTACCGTGACATACAAAAATCAGGTCAGACCGTCAAAGAATGTACGGATTGTGTATTTTTAAGAAAAGACAACTGGGAAGAAGGAAATCACATCAAGAGTGTGATTTTTGACCATTTTACACGCTGCAACTGCGATTGCGTATATTGTTACACACACGATGACAAACATAAATATAATACTTTAAAAAGTTATAACGTAATGCCCATAATCAGAGATATGGTTGAGCGTGGAATTTTTGTTCCTGGTGGACAAATCGGATTTGGCGGCGGCGAACCGACGATGCTTGAGGAATTTGAAGAACTGATAAATTACCTTCTTGACCACGGATTCGACAACATCAGCATACCAACTTCCGCAATAAAATATTCTCCCGTAATCGAAAAGGGGGTCTCAATGGGTGCTGTCAACGTTCAAAACTCAATCGACAGCGGACGAAGAGAGACTTTTGCGATGATAAAAGGGATTGACGCATACGACACTGTCATCGAAAATATGAGCCGTTATGCCTCAAAAAAGGCTGAAAATTACAACGTCATCAGCAAATACATCATTTGTCCTGGGTACAACGATATGAAACGTGAAGCGGATTTGTGGCTCGAAACTTGCGATAGAATTGGCATAAAAATGCTTATGCTCTCAGTTGAAAATATTTGGCTTAAATCCCACCGCCACGAAGGAAATCGAAGAATTGTAGATTTAGTTCGATATATTTTGGACAAAGGTCGTTCGATGTTTCCGTATTGTGAGGGCGAAAACCACGTTATGCAACTGCTTTCAGGCATTGAAAAAGATGGACAATAAAAAACGTTGCCTTTTGAGCAACGTTTTATTTTTATTCAATTTCTTCGTTTTTAGCCATGCAGCATTTTTTGTATTTTTTGCCGCTACCACACGGACAGGGGTCGTTTCGACCAACTTTTGGAATTTTCGGTTGGGATTCTTTTTCTTCTTTTTCGACCTCTTTTGTCATAATTTGAGCGAAAACTTTTGAAGAATATAAAATCGAAGCGGGGGCAATGACTGGCTTTCCGAGGTTATGAGGTTTAAATCTTCTTAAAATTTGTTCAAAAGACAAATTGAAACCCTCGATTTCATTCACTCTATCAACGAAATTCGGATATTTTTTCGCAACGTAAGTTAACACAATGCTCGAGATTTTATCGTTATTCAAAAAGTTTTTAAGGCACTGGTCGTAGTTCGGAACGCTTTTGTAGTCGTCTCTTTCGAAGATTTGACAGAATGTACCGAAAAACGGAATAGCAAACAAACCTGAACCTTCGATAAAAATAATACCTACATCGTAGGTGCTTCCTTGAGCCGAAAAACCTGCGATAGATTTTTTTGCAAAATTTTCATTTGTAAAATTAAAATCACTCGTGGGGAAATACGAATATTTTTCAGGTTTTGCAAGTCCTTTTTCAACAATCTTTTTAATTTCGTCATTTCCAGTTTCGCAGTAGTCGTTGAAGGAATTTATGATTTCGTCTGCAAATTTATTCGTCGTGATTACTTCATTTGAGTTGAAACATTCTTGGAATTTTTTCTCAAAATTTCCAATTTGCTCTTTGATTTCGGAAAGTTTTTCATCGTTGTCAAAAAATACAACATCTGGATTTTCAAGGATTTTGCTTATAGCATAACGGTTTGCACCACCGACCTTGTCAGCCCCTGTAATCGCTCTGACGTCGAAAACGTAGAATTGACCTTCAATTTTGCAAAGGCAACAATACAAATACGAACCGACATAAGCACCACGAAAAGCAATCATTGTATTCATTGCATTAACTTCGTATATTTTTTCATTGATTATGCTATAAAGTTCGAAACCGTCTTTATAAACCTTTTTAACCTCGAAAACGCCGCCAAAAGCATTTTTCAAGGCATCAACAACGACGAGTTCTTTTTGTACAAGGTTAAGATTTTTTGACAAATAATAATCGTAAACCGATTTGCCAGAAACTCTGCGTGATGAAAGATACATCAGCGTTCTTGCTCGTTTTTCGTCTTGTGATAATTTTTTCGCCTCAAACTGCGTAAAATCAAAAAAGTCCTTGCGTAAACCAACATCGTGGCTTAAAAAATCCATAATTTTATCAATAATTTGAGGAATTAAAACGTTTGTATCTATAATTTGCATTTTTTATCCTTTTTACTAATTTTTAATACGGCGGAATGTCTTGCGGTATCGCCGTTTTCTTTTCTGTATGAGAAAAATACATCATTACTGCAAGAAGTGCAATAGCCCGAAACGTCAACCTTGTGGACAGACATTTCATTCAAAAGAATTTTGTTCACTTCTTTCAAGTCGACAAAATATTTTCCGCTTTTATCATCAAATGAATAAGCAGATTTTGCAAGGGTTTCGTCGACTCCGTCAAATATTTTCAGAAAAACATCTTCATTTACATCAAAACAACATTTGCCGATACCTGCACCGATTGCGGCTCTAATGTTTTCGGGCTTAGAACCTTTTTCGGTCAGGATTTTAACTGCTCGCTGCTGAATTTTTGCCGCAGTACCTCTCCAACCTGCATGAACAACTCCTCCGGTATTTTCAATCTGGTCGTACAAAATTATCGGAATACAATCAGCAAAGTTCAAAAACGTTGCAGTCTCTGGCTTTGTGAGGATTATACCGTCAGTATTATCAAAGAAATTTTCTTCCCCATCTGCAATCTCGACATTCGCCGTGTGCATCTGTTTGCAACGATAAAGAGAGTTTTTATTGATATCAAATTTTTCAATCAGAAAGTCAACATTTTTTTCCGCAATAGCCGTCAAATCCTCTCTTGTCCCTTGAAAAAGAGGAAAATCCCTTGTCGTAAAAAAATGTTCACAACCTTCTAAAAGTGTTGATTTTAGCACTTTTTTTCCGAAAAAATCGTCAAAATAGAACATTAATTTTCTACCGTGTTGAAAATTCTGTCACCAGCATCGCCCAAACCAGGAATAATGTAGCCGGTTTTGCTCAAAGTTTCATCAACATGTGCCGTTGTGATTTTCAAGTCAGGGAAGTTTTTTCTAATCTTCGAAAGTCCCTCTGGAGCAGCGATAAGGCTTACAAATCTGATATTTTTAACTGGGATTCTTTTGCTTGCAAAAAGTTTTATGCAATCGAGTGCAGAATTTCCTGTCGCAATCATCGGGTCGAGAATGAAAACGATTGTTTTTTGCGGATCGTCAAACATAATCGGAGTTTTGTCATAATACCAAACAGGCTTCAAACTCTTTTCGTCACGATACATACCGATGTGGCGAATACTTGCTGTCGGAAGAACTTCACTTGCAATATCAGAAAAAATCAAACCTGCTCTCAAAATCGGAGCAAGAATAATTTTCACATCTTTTTTAAGAACTTGAGTTTTGCACTCTGTCATCGGCGTAACAGTTGTCACCTCTTCGGTTTCGAGGTCTTGTGTTGCCGTATATAACAATAAATATGTCAATCTACGAACTGCATTTCTGAAAAGTTCCGAACTTGAATTTTTATCTCTGATAATTGTCAAATTTTGTTGACACAATGGGTGTTCACAAACTATTGTATTAGGATCATTCACTAACGTTGTCGTCATATTTACTAACTCCTTCCGAGGAATTTTCTTCTTCATCATTTATAATTTCATTATCAGAAGATGGAACAGACATCTTTTTCATAATGCCATTTTCACCTTCTATAAAAGATTGTACCACATTATTGACATGCCGAGCAGCGTCCTTAATCATTGGAACAGTAACCCCACTGCCTATAAATTCGTCCAACATTATGCCCGTATTCGTCATCATATTTTCAAGCAAATAGTTAATCTTTTGCCCCTGAGCATAATAATCTTAAACTCTATATGGGTCTTTT
>OMSS01000020.1:0-4729 GCA_900313795.1 uncultured bacterium
AAAGGAAAGTATTCTAAATTATTATTTATTATATTAGTTTTCATATTCTTATATTTACCAATTGGTGTGCTAATTGCATATTCTTTTAATAGTGGTTCCACAAATTTGATTTTTGAAGATTTTTCTTTTAAATGGTATCTAAACATTTTTAAAAATACTGATTTAGTTAATGCATTTTTAAATACACTTTTAGTAGCAGTAACAAGTACTGTTATATCAACTGTTATTGGTACTATTTCTGCATATGGTTTATATAAGTTTGATTTTCCATTTATCGTCAATTTTTTCCAAAATTTCGACTGATAGTTTTTCTCCAACCTTTAACACCATTTGTGGTTTTACCCGTTTTGAGGGCTTTATGAGGGCTATCCAAATCGATTTTTCGATTTCTCGAACAAGGAAAATTTCGATTTTCGCACCAGTATCTTTTATCGAAAACAATCTTGCGGGAATTACCTTTGTATTATTCAAAACGAGAAAATCATTTTCATCGAGGCAGTCTACAATATCGTAAAAGTGTTTGTCTTCATAACAAAGAGCCTGTCTGTTTAAGACAAGCATCTTTGAATTTTCTCTTTTTTGAGAAGGTAATTGTGCAATTAATCCTTTTGGAAGTTCATAATCAAATTCATCAAGTTTCATATTACTTTTCCGGTTTTACATCAATCACGTTTGTTAATTTTTCTGCTGCATCAAGTTGTTTGTTGATGATGAAAGTTTGTCCGATTTGGAACAAGTTACTTACAACCAAATAGAGTAAAACGCCTGCAGGAATAGGGATAAAGAAGAATGTTGCTGTCAAAACAATCGGCATTGTTTTTCCCATTGTTTTTTGCATTGCTTCTTGTTGCGGGTCGAGTTGTTGTTGAGAATTTTTGTTTGTAAGTGTCATAACTTTTGTTGCAAAGAACATTGACAAACCAAAGAAGAGAACTAACGCAAGTACGTCGATGTTGATTTTCTCATCTGCTTTAATTGTTTGAACATCTGCGAGCAAGATATCGCCGGTTCTCTTAAATTGAACGTTTTCTGATTCTCTTGAGTTAGCGTTTGTAACTTCGACATCAGCACCTGTGATTGTTTTGTTTTCGAAATTGTCAATTTGGAAAGCATTGAGAGCAAGTCTGATTTCAATATCTTCTCCAGGCGTTAATTGATTATTATAACGAAGGTTGTCTCTTGAATTTTTAACTTTGACATCTTTTTCAACAGTGCCATCGCTAAAGTAAACGGTTGCTTTCTTTCCGAGTCCGAAATTTACTGTTTTTCCGACGGTGAAAGTATTATCGAATGAACGAGCAGAAGTTCCTCTGATAGTTGCATCAAGTCTATTTATGAATAAGAATTTTGCATTTCCTGCAAGGTCAATGAATTGTGGGCTGATTAACGCCGTGTATAACAAAATGAAAATTGGCATTTGAATCAAAACGGGGAAGCAACCACCCATTGGGTTGAAGTTGTGTTCCTTGTATAATTCCATCATTTTGCGTTGCATAACTTGTGGGTCGTCTTTGTAACGTTCTTGAATCATCTTCATTTTAGGTTGCACTTTTTGCATCATTTTCATAGAACGTTGTTGTGAAACGCTCAACGGCCACATCAAAACTCTTACGATAATTGTTAAAATTATAATTCCCAATCCGTAACTGCCACAAATATCGCTCAAAGCCTTAAGCAGTTGGATTGTTGCATCTGTAAAAAATTCCACTTTTTTAATTCCTTTCGGCTGGTCTAATTAATATACATTAATTATATTTGCTAAATCTTATTTAACAAGTTATTTAACGAGAGCCGGTTCTTCGGATTTTGCAGTGCCGTGTTGAGTTTTTCCCCAATCCATTGTTTTTTTTGTGAAAATAATTTTGAAGATGATAAACGTTACGACGGGAAACCACAAAACTAAAAGGTATGCACAAGTTTCAAACGATTGTCTGATATTTTCGAGCGGTTTAAGGTGGTTATATTTTCTCAAACTGTAAACAAGAGCACTGTAAAAGAAAATGAAAATCAATACAGCAAGTGTTAATGACGATAAAATTTGGTTTTCGTCATATTTTATGTATCTGAAAATTTGAAATCCGACTTCTGAAAAGAACCAGAATGGGAGCAAAAATTCGCAGATGTAAGCAGTCATATCAAGGCTTGCACGGAGTGACATGTCCTTTGAAAAAAGAACAGCCCAGAAATTTTCCAAATATCTTCTGATGCTTCCTTCAACCCAGCGTCTGCGTTGGCGAAGGAGCGGAACTATTCTCATTACACCTTCTTCATAAACGCATACATCGGGGCAAAAACGAATATCCCAACCTTTAATTTGCAATCTTGTTGACATATCAAGGTCATCGGTAATCGTGTAATTATTCCAACCTCCGATATCCTCTAAGGCCTTTCTTTTGATAAGTTCACCATTACCACGGAGTTCAACCGCACCTTTTACCGCATCACGACCGATTTGAAAATGCGTATCCAAAGCCATTTCGTTATCTTGGCAACGGGTTAAGAAATTATCGTTTCTGTTGCTGATGACTTTTCTTGCTTGAACTGCACCGACATCTTCCGGTTCAAGTTTAGGGATTAAATTTTTGATGAAATCGGGATTGATTCTTGCATCGGCATCAAAGACCAAAACAGCCTCGCCGTGTGCCATTTCGAGTGCATCGTTCAAAACTGCTGATTTTCCGGGGAATGCACTTTTTTCTCTTATTAAATATTTAATATTATGATTTTCTTTTGCAATTTGCTTAATAACTTCAGCCGTATTATCATCACTTCTGTCATCAATCAAAATAAGTTCATAGTTGTCATAATCTACTGCCGTAATGTTTTCGACTGTTTTATGAATAACAATGCCTTCATTGTGGCAGGGAATCATAATTGTAATAAGCGGCTTATAATCTTGGTTTACTTCGACAGGATGTTTTTTCAAAACTCTTACACGGTGCTTGTTTGCAAGATAAATATAAACGCTATAAACGCCCATAATTGAGATAAGAGCAACCAATGCCCAAAACGTGTTGAAGTAGTTCTGAAAAATAAACAGAAATACCCATAAGCCTACAATTATTGATAAAAGAACTAATCTTCCTCGCATTTTATCCGTCCCTAAACCTTCTTGAATGTTATTTTATCAAAAAAATTTTGAAAAACAAATTTGTTACATAATTATACGAATTTTTCTATTAATTCAAATGCTTTGCTTTCAATGTCATCAATGTCGATGTATAGTGGAATTATTGAATTTTCGCCCTTAAACCACGAGATTTGTCGTTTGATGTAATGCCGTGTATTCTTTTTAATTTCTTCAAGTGCAATCTCGAGTTCAATTTCGCCTTTCAGCACGGGATAGAGTTCTTTCAGCCCGATTGTGTTTAACAAAATATTATTTTCGCCATATTTGTCAAAAAGATATTTTCCCTCGACCAAAAGTCCGTTCTCGAGCATAATATCGACCCTCTTGTCTGCTCTGTCGTATAAAAATTGTCTGTCTTGAACGTCTAATCCGAGCCATAAAATTTCGTACGGACACTCTTTTGATTTCATTTCTGCCCCAGAACGTGCAATCTCAAGTGCACGAACGATTTTGCGTTTATTGTTCGGGTGGATTTTTTCTGCTAATACGGGATTTTTTATTTTTAGTTCTTCGTATAAAATTTCATTTGGAATGTTTTCCGCTTCTTCCCGAAAGTCTTTATCCGCAGGCACTTCTGGAATATCGAAAGTTCCTTTTAAAGAACGAAAATAAAGTCCTGTTCCTCCGGTAACTACAGGCAATTTGCCACGATTTGAGATGTCTTTGATTAATTCGTCCGCATCTTTGACAAAAAGTCCAACGGTGTATTCTTCTGTGACGTCGCAAATATCGATTAAATAGTGCGGAATACCAGCCATTTCTTTCTTTGTAGGCTTGGCTGTTGCGATGTTCATTTCACGGTAAACATATCTTGAGTCTGCTGAAATAATTTCACCGTTAAATTTTTTAGCAATTTCAACCGCAAGTTTAGACTTGCCTGTCGAACTTGGCCCCGACAGGGCTAATATTTTGGGTTTGTTCATAATATAAAAATACCGTCAAAACGTAGTAAACAAAGTACATAAGCGAAAGCATCATCGGGATAAACAACAGAAAACTGTTGCCGAAAAATAAATTCGAAAATGAAATAATCATGTTGAGAACGCCCATCACGACTACAATCATTATTGATGTGAAAAAGTTTTTAAACGTAAATACAATCGCCTTAAACAGTGCAGCAATGGGGTTTTTCGTGGTATAGAACAAGGTTGGACCATACCATAAAATAAAAATTTCAAACAGAAAATAAATGATGATTCCGCCGAACATCACGCCAGATAACGTCGCTAATTGGTCTGTTGAAAGGGTTTGGATATATTGTGTGATTTGTTCTTGTGAGCCTGTTCCGATTAATTTTATAAACTCGTCGGGGATTTTTACATTGTTGAAGGCTTGAATTGCAATGTATTTGTATCCAACGAAAAGACCGTATGAAATTCCGCCGTACAAAATTGTGGCTATCCCAACGGGCAAAATATATTCGCCGACACCAACAAAGAAATTTTTTAAGATGCCCAACTGAGCCAAGTTTTTCTCCTCTGGTGTTTCAAAATCCTTGTTTTTATTGGCGATAGTTAATTTTATGCAATAATACCAACCTGCCAAAAAAGTTAGAAAACAAAGTACCAAAATACTTGATGCAAAAATACAACCCAAATC
>OMSS01000020.1:4739-19277 GCA_900313795.1 uncultured bacterium
GAGAGGTTGAATAATCATCATTACATTATCTTTAAATATACTTGCAGACTGTTTGAAAATGTTTGTGTTCATAGTGACCTCATTATAGCATAGATTTTTCGAGATTGAATTGTTCTTTGAAAAGACAATTTACCGTATAAAGAAAAAAGAGCCGTAAGCGGCTCTTTTATTGTTTTTCAGTTAATTTTTAAAAATTACAAAGCTCTTTCAACTTTTCCTGCTCTGAGGCATGAAGTACAAACTTTAATTTTTTTAACAGTTCCGTTTTGGTTAACCTTAACAGTTTGAAGGTTAGGGAATTGTCTGTGAACATTTTGTTTGTGTGAAAATGAAATCTTTGCTGCTTTTAATGATTTTTTTCCGCAGATTTCGCATTCGATTGACATGATATATTTCCTTTCGATGATAATTTTTGCTTTCGTAACTTCGATTTTAATTTAAACAAAACAAATAATCAAGACCTGATTTTTATAACATTTTTGATTTTTAAAACATGTTATGTCACAAATCCAATTCCTTACCCAATAGCGGAACTATTTCCTGCCATGCTTTTCCGTTTGGGTGGGATTCAAAAGTTTGATATTTTTCATTACTAAAATCTATTGTTGAGATTTCGTTTAGTTTTATAACGTCAATTCCGAGATTCTTTATTGCTTGTATATCAAATTCATTGCTTTGGGAAACGTAGTTATCGTATATAAAAAGAACGAATTTTGCGTTTGGATAGATTGTTTCAACCTCTTTTTTTATTTCTTGCATATACAATGTAAATAAATTTTTTATGTATTTGTCAAAAATTTTGGGTGGCATGTACTTATTTGCGCAAACACTATAAGCAAAAGTTTTGTATATTGGATTATTAGACTCATAATATTTTAATTGTTTCTCTCCGCTTTTTGACTTTTGTATTTTGAAGAGAGGTGTTAGAACAAAAAAACGGTGGTTAACAAATATTCTGATTTTTTGGTCTGGTATTGCAGTATAGATAAAATATTTGACATCATTTTCTTTTGATTTTGGTATTTTTCATAATTTCTTAAAATATACAAAGTTTCTTTGGGAGATGCTCCTGTCATTCCTATGTTGTAAACTTTGTATTTTGGAAAAAACTTTGTTAACACTGCGCCGAACGTATCTTTGTACTCTAAATAATCGCCCCAAGTGTAGGAACAACCAGCCAGAATAATATCTTCACCCTTGTAATGTGCCCCAACAGAAGGCTTTCTGAATCCATCATCACAAATATAATTTCAAAATCCTGTTCAAAATATTTATAGTGAGCAACACGTTTCATATTTTTGACAATGGTGATAAAAGGCAGTTCTTTTGTTTCTATTTTGCCACTATTTGTATTATTTAAAAAATTATGGAAACAGGGTCCTTTTGTTACAGCGTAAAAACAAAATATAGACTCGATAAACAAAAACAGAAAAAATAAAAGTAACAAATTTACAACAATAACTTTTAAAGTCTTATGTATGTACGTCTTTAAATGCTTCATCATCAATTTTATTTTATTTTGTTTTGAGCGAAAAAACTGTATCATGTGCAAAATGATAGCATAAGTTTTCATTTTTATCCAAATTTTACAAAATTGCAGTTCGTAATAATTTTGAGTATAATATAAACTGGAGTACGAGAAAGGTTTTTATGAGCGTAAGGACTAAATCAATAAGAGAAATTTTTGAAGAAGAAGAAATTGCGAACCTCAGTGAATTTGCGGCAAAGAGTAGATATTCAAGAGGAAGAAAATTATCAGAAAATCCCTGTCCCTTGAGAACTGCTTTTCAACGAGACAGAGACAGAATTCTTTATTCAAGTGCATTTCGCCGTTTGAAACACAAAACTCAAATGTTTTTTTCACCTGATGACGATAATTACCGCACGAGAATGACTCACACCCTTGAGGTTGCACAAGTCGCTCGAACAATCGCAAAAGCCTTGAAATTAAACGAAGAGTTGACAGAAGCAATCGCTTTAGGGCATGACATTGGACATACGCCTTTTGGACACAGCGGTGAGGCGGTTTTGAACGAAATTATGGACGGCGGATATCGTCATAATGAGCAAAGTGTTCGTGTTGCGGAAGTCATAGAAAATATGAACTTGACAGAGGAAACGTTGAACGGTATCTTGTGCCATTCTTACGCTCTCGAGCCTGCTTTCACTCTTGAAGGTCAAATAGTTCAACTTGCGGACAAAATCGCATATCTTAACCACGATATCGAAGATGCAATCAGGGCAAGGATTATCCACGCAGAGGACTTGCCTCAAGATTCTATTGAATATTTTACGTCCGACAAAAATGTACGATTTACAACGATGATTTACGATATTGTTCAAACAAGCATGGGTAAAAACAAAATCAGAATGTCTGAAGAGTGCTTTTCTCACATGAAAATTTTGAGAACTTGGATGTTTGACAATGTTTACCTTGGCTCAGAGGCGAAAAAAGAAGAGCCGAAAGCAAAAAATATCGTAAAAACTTTGTTTGAATACTATTTTGATGAACTTAAAAAAAGATATCCACATTCTACGGAAGAAGCCTTGAAACGTACTGTTTGCGACTATGTTTCGGGCATGACGGACAGATATGCGATGGCGAAATTTAAAGAATTATTTCTCGTAACTCCGCTTGAGTATGTAAGAAATGATAATTTCTTGAACAGAATGGTTCTCGTAAACGGCTTGGCGGTGTAGTTTTATGGCAATGACGTATCAAGAAGCAGTTGAAGAAATTAAACGAAGATTGGACGTTGTTGATGTCGTCCAAAGATACGTCGTACTTAAAAAATCAGGTGCAAATTATATGGGCTGCTGCCCTTTTCACAAGGAAAAAACTCCATCGTTTTCCGTAAATCGCCAAAAAGGTATTTTCAAATGTTTCGGTTGTGGCGAAGGTGGCGATGCCATTTCGTTTTTGATGAAAATTCAAGGACGAAGTTTTAAAGAAGTAATCGAAGATGAGGCAAAAAATTTAGGGATTGAACTCCCTGTGACTCACGGTGGGAGCGACTTTGGCAAGAAAAAACAAGCCGCTCTTGAAATGATGAAAAAGGCTGCTGAATTTTTTCAATATAATCTTTTCAATTCCCCTGAGGCTGAGTTTGCAAGAGAATATCTCAAAAAACGCTCAATAACTGATGATGTAATAAAAATATACGGTATCGGCTACTCCCTCAAGTCTTTTGACGGTTTGCAAAAACATTTGATGACGGACAATCAGATTTTGGAAAATGCAGGTCTTGTCATAAAAAGAGATACCCAAAAAGGTTACATTGACCGCTTTAGAGGTCGATTGATGATTCCTGTTAAGGACGAGAACGGGCATGTTGTGGCATTTGGGGCAAGAGCGCTGGAGGACGGGCAAAATCCGAAATATTTGAACTCTCCAGATACGATTTTGTATAATAAAAGCCATATTTTGTACGGGTTTGACACCGCAAAAGATGCTATTCGGGAACTTGATAGCGTTTTGATTTGCGAAGGGTATTTTGATACAATTTCTTTGCAGGTCGGCGGGGTGAAAAACGCCGTGGCTTCTTGCGGAACAGCACTTACGCAAGACCATATCAGATTGATTGCAAAATATTGTGAATCGAGGAAAATTTATCTTGCTTTTGATACTGATAATGCAGGGCAAATGGCGACTGAGAGAAGTGCTTCTCTTATTAAAGATGCATTTGGCGGATTGGGAGAAATTAAACAATTCGATTCTTGTTATGCAACAACTGGCGACCAATATGCCTGTGAAATCCGTGTGGTTTCGCCCCCTCAAGGAAAAGACCCGGATGAATTTATTCGTGAAAATGGCGGCAATGCTTATATTGAGCACATGCTCAATGCACCGTTATTGTTGGATTATAGATTAAATAAAATCATGGGCGAAATGAGAGATGACATTTCCCCCCTCGAAAAAAATAATCTCGTGGCAAAAATCATCCCGTTGCTTGAGGAAATCGGAAATAATATAGTCCAAAATGAATATGTAAAGAGGGTTGCAACTCGTTTACAAATCGACGAGGGGCTACTGCTCAGAGAAATCAAGGCTTTTAGACAAAAGAATGAACAAATTGAAGAGCCCGTTTTTGAGGAAAAAAGTCAAATTGTAACAAAATCTTCAAATTTCATCGAAAAAATGCAAAAAAATTTGTTGAGTCTTTTTTTTATTAGCGTGAGTGATAGCAATCGCTCGCAACTGATAAGTATAATTCAATCCCAAAAAATCGAAAATAAAAACCTTAATTCGTTGGCTCAAACGATTGACAAATTGGCATTTATGAGTAATAATACCGAAGAATTAATCCAAGCATTATTCAATGAATTCGAAAACAATAGCGAAATTAAGCATATAATAACAGATTTAATATACTTATCCAAATGCTACGAGAATCTCACGGAAAGTGAACTTCAAATGGCAATGGCGGAAACGACGGAAAAAGTTGAACTTTTCAGGCGAAAAGAAGAATTGAAGCAACTGAGAATACAGTCGAGAAGTAGCGTAAAAAACGACTCTGACGAAGTTCAATATCAAATAACTGTCAATGAAAAACTAAAAAGTGAAAACTGGAGAAATTAATCAATGACAAGAAAAAGAATATCGGAAGTTTCATCATCAGACGAAAGATTTGAAGATGAATTAACCGAAACATCTACTGATATGGGCAATCCCGTATTCGGTGCAACAGATATTGCAGACGTTATGATGAGCGGTAATAGTTCTAAAATGATAGATTTGAGCGAACCTAACGGTTTTGATGAAGAATCACTTGATGAAGCAGAAGAAACCAATGTTGATGCTCTTTCTAAAGGTTTTTCAACTGATGATCCCGTAAGAACATATCTTCGAGAAATCGGTCGTATTAAACTTTTGACGGCTGATCAAGAAATCGATTTAGCAAGAAAAATTATTGAAGGTGGCAATGCAGGTGCTATCGCAAAAAGAAAACTTGTTCAAGCAAACTTGAGATTGGTTGTTAGTATTGCGAAAAAATATGTTGGACGTGGCATGCTCTTTTTGGATTTGATTCAAGAAGGTAATTTGGGCTTAATCAGAGCGGCTGAAAAATTTGACCACGAAAGAGGATACAAGTTCTCAACTTATGCAACTTGGTGGATTAGACAGGCTATAACAAGAGCGATTGCAGACCAAGCAAGAACTATCAGAATTCCTGTTCACATGGTTGAAACGATTAACAAACTTAAAAAAGTTACTCGTAAATTGGCTCAAGAACTTTCGAGAAAGCCGACGGAAGACGAACTTGCACAAGAAATGAACATTTCAATCGGCAAACTTCGTGAAATCATTAAGGTTGCACAAGAACCTATTTCTTTTGAAGCACCTATTGGTAAAGAAGAAGACTCAAGATTGGGTGATTTTATCGAAGATAAAGACGCTGATGCTCCTGCAAAAACAGTTGCTCAAGAACTTTTGAGAGAAGATTTGAGCGAAGTATTGTCCGGCTTGTCAGCAAGAGAGCGTGACGTATTGAGATTGCGTTTCGGCTTGGACGACGGACGTCAAAGAACTTTGGAAGAAGTTGGTCAGTTGTTTGGTGTTACTCGTGAACGTATCAGACAAATCGAAGCAAAAGCACTTCGTAAATTGAGACATCCGAACAGAAGCAAACGTCTTAAAGAATACGTTGAAGTTTAGTTTTAAGAAAAGCGGTTTTTATAGCCGCTTTTTTTATTGTGTAAAATTCGATTAAAAGTTGTAAAGATAGTTTGAAAAGAATAAAGTTTCCTGTATAATGAATTTATATTAAGGAGATTTTACCGTGAGCGAATTAAAATATAAACGAATTTTGTTAAAGATAAGCGGTGAAGCACTAATGGGAAATCAGCAGTTTGGTATTGCACCAGAACCTGTTGCTATGATTGCGAAAGAAATCAAAAATGCCCATGATGCAGGTGCTGAAATCGGTATCGTTGTTGGAGGCGGAAACATTTTTCGAGGCGGACAAAAGAGTGAGCAGTTGGGCATGGATAGAGCCTCTGGCGATTCAGTCGGAATGCTTGCTACAGTTATGAATGCGATAGCTTTGCAGTCTGCACTTCGTAAGTTAGATGTTTCTTGTAGAGTGCAAACAGCGATTGATATCAATAAGGTTGCAGAACCTTATGTTAGATTTAAGGCAATTCGTCACCTTGAAAAAGGCAGAGTTGTAATATTTGCGGCTGGTACGGGCAATCCGTTCTTCACAACGGATACGGCGGCTGCACTTCGAGCATCGGAAATCGGTGCAGATGTAATGCTTATGGCTAAAAACGGTGTGGACGGTGTTTATACCGCTGACCCCAAAACAAATCCCGATGCTAAAAAATATGATTTTATTTCTTATGATGATGTAATCATAAGAGGCTTAAAGGTAATGGATACAGCATCTTGTGCTTTGTGCAAAGAGAACAAAGTTCCGATTATCGTGTTCGATTTTGCGGAAGAAGGTGCAGTGACGAAGATATTAAACGGTGAAAAAATAGGTACTTATGTAGGAGGTAATGACTAATGCCGGTTGAAGAAATCATGAATTCAGGTAAAGAAAAAATGGAAAAAGCGATAGGAACTTTGAAAAAGTCATTCGCTTCAGTTAGAACAGGCAGAGCAAATCCGCTTATTCTCGAAAAAGTTACGGTTGATTATTATGGAGCACCAACTCCGCTCCGTCAAATGGCACAAGTTACAGTTCAAGAAGGTACGACGCTTGTTATTGCTCCGTTTGATAAATCAATTTTGAAAGAAGTTGAAAAAGCAATTATCAAGGCTGATTTGGGTATTACACCGAACAGTGATGGTATTGTTGTAAGACTTCCATTCCCGCCATTGACAACTGATAAGAGAAAAGAAATTGCAAAAGATGTTAAAAAGTTGGGCGAAGAAGCAAAAGTTGCCATTAGAAATATTCGTCGTGATATGACAGATGACGTTAAAAAGGCTGAAAAAGCAGAAAATCTTCCTGAAGATGCAGTTAAAGATGCTCAAGACAGTATCCAAAAATTGACTGATAAATATACAAAAACAGTCGAAGATTTGTGTGCAGAAAAGGAAAAAGAGGTTTTAACAATATAGTGACACCTACGGAAGAAGA
Source organism: uncultured bacterium (assembly GCA_900313795.1). GTDB lineage: Bacteria > Cyanobacteriota > Vampirovibrionia > Gastranaerophilales > Gastranaerophilaceae > RUG841. Next base: position 11,828 of record OMSS01000020.1, read on the forward strand.
AACAGCAAGAAAGAATAGTGACACAAGAGTTTTGACCGGATTTATCACCGGCTTGATAATTTTTGCGTCAATTTATATAGGCGGATATGTTTTCGCCTTTGTGGTCGGAGTTTTCGTATTCTTTGCGTTAAAAGAATATGTGAAAATTTTACAATGCAAAGGATTTCAGCCTTCTTTTAGAATATCCTTTTTTGTGGCTTTTTTGCTGTTCTTGGTTTCCGTTGCACATAGAAACGATTTGTTCCCTCTTATAATATTTTTAGGAGTAACATTATCGTTCTGTGCAGTGTTGTTTAAGTTAAGACAACCATATATCGCAAATGTTGCAACGACGGTATTTGGCTTTATCTTGTGTTGGTTGCCAACGCACGTTTATTTAATCAGAGGGCTTGGTTCTCCGGGAAAGGGCTTTTTGACGTTGTGTAATCATAATGAGGGGCTTGGTTTCCTTGTTATGATGTTCTTTACGATTTTGGCAACTGATATTTGTGCGTTTTTTGTCGGAAGAAAATTTGGCAAACACAAATTATCTCCGGAAGTTAGCCCGAAAAAAACGATTGAAGGTGCAATTGGTGGAAGCGTTGCGGCGATATTGATTGCTATGTTTTTCGGTTATGTTTTGGGAATGACGGTTTGGCAATCTGTTTTGGGCGGCGTTTTGATTACGTTTTTTGCTCAAATCGGCGATTTATCAGAATCTTTGATTAAGCGTGATGCCGGTGTTAAAGATTCTGGAAATAGTTTGCCCGGTCATGGCGGATTTCTTGACCGTGCGGACAGTTACATTCTATCCGCTCCAATTGCGTATTATTTCTTCAAGTGTATTGTAATGGGCGATTGGACTTTTTTAGATACCATTCAGAAGGCACTTTCTAATGTCGGATTTATGTAAAGATATTTCTTCTTTGCTAAAAAGAACTGGGTTTGAAAAATTAGATAAGAAATTTTTTGAACCTGCTTTGACACACCCGTCGTTTACGATTGAGCATAAATTGCCTGCAACAGAATGTTACGAAAGACTGGAGTTTCTTGGCGATGCGGTTTTGAAACTTGTCGTGAGCGATATGCTTTATAAAAAATTTCCGAAAAGTAATGAGGGTAAACTCTCGAATATCAGAGCTATTTTGGTCAGTGATGACTTTTTGTTTAACCTCGCTCAGGATTTAAAATTAAAAAATTATTTAAGACTTTCAAAAGCCTTTGAAAAAGAAGGTGGTCGAAAGGTTGTATCTGTTTCGGCATGTGCTTTTGAGGCATTTTTGGGCGTCCTTTTCGAGCAGGGCGTTGAGATGACAAAAATTTCTGAATTTTTGAATAATTTGTATTCAAAATATGATGATGAATTGAAAATATTACTTCCAAAATTCAATTCTAAAGCGACTTTGCAGGAATATACCCAAAAAATCAATCAGGATTTGCCAACGTATGAACTCGTTTCAAAAGTTGGAGAGGACAACGATGCTACATTTACGGTTAAGGTTTCTTACTGTGGCGAAGAATTGGGTGTCGGTGTTGGAAAATCAAAAAAACAAGCGGAACGAGAAGCCGCTTATAATGCGTGTTTGCAGTTAAAAATTACAGGAGAAAACGATGAATAATGTTGTTATTTCGCCGTCAATTTTGTCAGCGGATTTTGCTAATTTGGAACGTGATGTAAAAAAAATTAAAGATGGTGGTGCAGAATGGGCACACGTTGACGTTATGGACGGGCATTTTGTGCCGAATATAACCATTGGTGCTCCTGTTGTTAAGGCGATTAGAAAAGTTACGGATATGTTTTTGGACGTTCACTTGATGATTGAAAATCCTGAAAAATATGTCCCCGATTTTGCGAAGGCAGGTTCAGATTTAATCACCTTTCATTACGAAGCCACAAGGGAAAACACTAATAGTGTTATCGAATTAATCAAGTCTTTCGGCATTAAAGTTGGACTTTCAATCAAGCCGAAAACGAAACCTGAAGAAATCAAAGAGTATCTTGATAAAGTTGATATGATTTTGGTTATGACTGTAGAACCTGGGTTTGGCGGTCAATCGTTTATGCCTGATTGTGCCGAAAAAATCAAATATATTCGTGAAAAATCCACAAACAAGGATTTGCGAGTCGAAGTTGACGGTGGTATTAACGCTGAAACGGGCAAAATTTGTAAGGATTATGGTGCAGATACGCTTGTTGCAGGCAGTTACGTTTATGGAAATTCAGATATCGCAAAAGCAATTCAATCATTGAGGTAGAAAAATGTATAAAACGGAAGGTTTAATTGAAACTCATTTTCATGGTGCATTCGGTATTGATTTTATGGATTGCAATGAAGATGAGGTTATTCAAGTCGCTGAAGGTGTCGTAAAGTGCGGTATAACAAGAATTTATCCTACTTTGATGACGGGTGATTCGGGGCAGATTAAAAAGCAAATTGGGGTAATTAAAAAAGCTGCTGAAAAGCAACCTCAAAATACCGCAAAAATCTCTGGTATTCACCTCGAAGGTCCTTTCATTAATCCGCTCAAAAAAGGTATTCATCAGGCGGAATATATCATAAAACCTACCGTTGAAAATTATAAAAAGTTTGAAGATGATTTTGTCAAAATCGTGACGATTGCACCTGAACTTGACGAAAATCGTGAACTTTGCAAATATCTTCATTCGAAAAATGTTCTCGTTCAAGCGGGACATACGATGGCGGACGATTTGGCTGAGTGTGATTCCGTTACTCACTTTTTTAATGCGATGCCGCCGCTTTCTCACAAATATAAAAATATTATCGCCGAAGCAATCGACAACGACGATTTGTTCCTTGAGATGATTGCTGATGGAAACCACGTTGTGGACGATGTTTTGAAACTTGTTTTTAGAGCAAAAAATAGAAGCAAAATTGTTTTGATTTCTGATGCTTTGCCGATTGCACACTGTGAGTTTAAAAAGGGCATTTTCGCTGGTCAAAAAGTTATGTTCAATAATGGCAGTTTTTACAATGAAAACGGCACTCTTGCCGGTAGCGGAATGTTGCAGTCTGATATTTTAAAACGACTCGTCAAAGATGAAATTCTCTCTTTTGATGATGCAGTTTATATGATGAACATCACACCTCAAAAGTATCTCAAAGTCTTGAATAACGCCTATGTTACCTTCGACGATGAAGTGAATGTTGAAAAGGTCGATTTTATTTAAAACTTAAAAATCAAAAACTTTTTCGACTTGTTTCTTGATGTAGATGTTTCCTGCGAGTTTTTTGTAGCAGGAAAGTTCGTTCTTGAGTTCGTAAATTTCTTTGTCATTTTGTGCAAGTTTTTTACGCATATCTTCCGCTTCGGTCTTGCAACGAACCAAATCCATTATGACGGCATCAATTCCGCCTAATTTTTCTTCAAGTTTGCTTTCCAATTTTTCGTCAAGAAGGGTTGCAAACTTGTCGTACACACCTGTTTCGATGTTCTTTACCGCACCTGTGATTTGCTTTAAAAGTGCCAAAGTTTCATCTGCTCTTTTTTGTTCTGCGGGAAGTTGGGGTGCGGCTTCTGGGTGTTTAGACGGAGTTTTTTTAAGTCCGTTTTTGAGTTGGACGGATTTTTCTTCTTGCATAGATGCTTGACTTTGTAAGTCTTGCAAGCGTTTTAAGGTTTTTACATCATCTGTCGTGAAGTATGTCAAACCTTTTTCATTTTTTTTGAGTGGAACATTTCCACTTTTGCAAAGACGCAAAATCTCGTCGTTATTGACTTTTAAAATATCTCGAACCGTTTTAGGCAAAATTTCGAGTCCGTCTGCCATTTTTATCCCCTTTTCTTTCCTGATTAATATTATAGTAAACACACACGGGGCATGGTCAAAATAACTTGTTTTCTTTGAAGATTTGTAACGAAGATTCTTTGTTTGGAAAAATTTTGTCAGAAAAAAATAAAAAGCCGACTGTTTGTCGGCTCGTAAGAATGGAATTTGATTGGATTTAAGGAATTTTGTTAACTAACTGCTCATAAGTTCCATTGCTTGTTGTAGCAGTTGTTTATTGGATTGTAGCAGTTTTTGAGTGATGTTCCATTGGGTTTGTGCCATCTTGTAGGTGTTGATGTTTTTGCCCAAGCCCGCATTGGAAAGTTCAATCAAACCGCCTCTGACTTCGCCCGTACTGCAAACTGGTTTGCCTGATTCTTCCGTTTCTATGAATTGAAGAGGTTTGATTTCAAACAATTCAGCAGGGTTGTGGAAGTTCATAATGGCAATTTTGTATAACGGTGTTTTGACTTTACCGTTTTCAGCCTTGCCATAGAGGATACCGTCGCCTTCGATTTTGAATTCATCGTATTTGCCGAGGTATTTGCCGTTGCCTGGGTCAATCCAAAGTTTGATGTCTGTTGTAGGAATTTGAACGCTGCCGCCATTTATGGTCGCTTCGGTGAAAATGTCGGCGTCCATAGGTTTTGTACCCTGCATGATTTCGCCTTTGTCATTCAAGATGTAACCTTGAACACGTTTTCCGTCTGATGTTTTGTAAACGCCTTCTCCGTCGAACTTAAATTCACCTAATCTTGTGTATGCAATTTTGCCGCCTTGGTCTCTGATTACGAAGAAACCTTTGCCTTCGAGGTAAACGTTTTCATCAGATGTACCAGGGGTTGATTTGCCTTGGCTTGAACTTTTGTAAACCGAATCAGGATCTACTCCGCCCATATAGGTTTTGAAATTGACCTTATTTTCACGGTAACCGGGGGTATAGCAGTTCATCATGTTTTCACCGATACCGTCCATCCAGTGTGAGGTCATTGTTTGAGTGTTTAGAGCATTAATAAACGAGTCGTTCATTATGATTCTCCTTCTTCATTTGAGTCCTGATATTGCTGTCTGTAACCGCTTTGGTTTTGGTTTTGTTGCTTTTGTTGTTGCTTTGGTCTGTAAGAAAGTTCCTCGTATGGAATTTCTTGCTCTTCAAATGCTTGTTGAAGATATGCGATGTTGCTTCTCAAAAAGTCTTCTGCCGCTTCGTTTGTGGGCAAAAATTGTGCACTGATTTTTCCGTCCGTACTTACTCTGATTATGGCTGAAATATCATTGCCAAAATCAATTCTGACAGGCTTTTGTGTCGATTGTGCATTTTCAATCATATTCATTAATGTTTTTGAAACTTCAGCACTTTTATAAACTGTGCCGACTTCTTGGGCTGAATTAGCTAATTTTTCAGTCAAAATTTGTCCGTTGACTGTAAAACCGCAGTTTCCGTTTTTTACAGCATTTGCAAAAAACATTGCATCATCTCTGTCAATGCTCATGCAATCGTATTTGTAAGATGCTTTGAGGTCTTTTGCGTTGAAGTCTGAAATTGAGGAAATCAACTTCTCGGTTGAGTTTTCGTCATTTAAACCATTTGCAAAATCGAGGAAGTTTATATATCCGATTTCGCCAGATAACATGTCCGAAAACATTGTGCCATCTTCTCTTCGCAACAATCTTTCGATTTTCGATTTTATTGTATTGTCTGTCGAATTTGTTGTTTCGATTTTCACTTGTCTTTATTCCTTCTTGCTTCTCTTTCGAGTTCTTCCTGTTCTTCTCTGTGTCTTGCGAAGAATCTTTGGACTGCGACTTCCGATAATCTTTTTAACTCTGCCGCTTTTTCTTCTTCTTTGTATATCTCAAGCATTCTTTCTTTGTGTTTTTCGAGAACTTTTACGTCCTTTTCTGCTTGGGTTAATTTTTTCTTTTCTTCTGCAAGTGCCTCAAGTGCTTTTTGTCTTTCTTCCTCTAACTGAGTTCCTTTTTCGTATAAGGATTTGAGAAAAATGTCGTAAGATTCGAGCATGAATGCATCTGCTTGTCTCATATTTGACTTTGTAGTGTCGATTTCACGGTTGTTAAGTTCAATCAACCCTTCGACCTTATAAACTTCTTGTTGTGCGATGATTACAACTTGCAACTGTTGGTCTTTCGCCCTTATTCTGAAATCTAATGCCTTTTGTAGCCTGTATCTGAAAGGCATATAAATTCCCCTTTGTCTATATCTACACCGAGATTATCATATAATTCTCTTTCTCTTTTAACATTCATTTGTATGAGTTTTTTCTCTCTCATAGGTTGTTTTAATGATTTTTTTTACGAAGTCAAATAAAGTCATTCGAAAAAATGATATAGACTATATGAAATATTGTTATATAATATAGTCAGAGGATTTGTTCCTTTCTTGTATAGTATTTAAACGGATAGAATAATCAATATGTCAAATAAGATTGAAAGAATAGACTTTAACGCAGATGCAGCACAAAGTTTCGGCGTTTTTCAAAATGATGCAGAAAGAGAAGTAATTTCGAAGGTAAGTTCGGTGAACGTTTCTTGCGGTTTCCATGCAGGTGACCCGTTGACGATTAAAGAGACCTTGCTCTTCTGTAAAGAACACAACCTTGCAATCGGTGCACACGTTGGCTATCAAGACATTCACGGTTTTGGATATCGTCCAATGGATTTGGACGAAGATGAAATCGAAGCAACTGTTTTGTACCAAGTCGGTGCGGTTTCTTCGTTTGCACAATCTTATTCTCTCTCTGTTGAACATGTTCGTTTGCACGGTGCAATGTATGCGAGAGCGGCTGAGGACTATGATTTTGCCCTCGCAGTTGCAAAGGCAGTTCAAAAATGGGATAAGTGGGGAATTCTTTATCTCCCTTGCGGCGAAATTGCCGATATGGTTGAAGAAACAACAAACCTTCACATAGCAAGAGAAATGTTTATTGATAAATATTATGATGCTGACGGAAATATGTCAGAACCTGTAAAACCTCTTGATATGCAGGTTATGCTTAATCGTATCAGAACGATTATGTATTCGGGTAAAATTAAAATTGGTGGCGGTGAATTTTTGGAAATGAAGTGCGATTCTATACACTTTAATTCGAAAGACATCAAAACGGCGGAATTGTTGGATAAGGCAAGAGAAATCGTTATTCCTACTCCTTATAATTATAATAAGGCTTGTCTTGCAGGTTGGAGTGAAACATTAGTATAATATGATATTGAAATTTTTTAAGAAATTAGTTCCTAAAGATGCAGCAATTTTTTTGCCTGGTTTGAATTTGAAACGTTGGTTTTCTGTTCAAATTCTCGGTATTTTATTTGCATTGGTCGGTCTTTGCGTAATCTTTGATTTTAAGCCGATTTATCATTTGATAAGTTTTGCGATGAGAATTTTGGACGCAAACTGGACTTTGGGCAGACTTATCGGTGCTGTATTGATTATAGTAGGTGCTTATGCGTTTATTAAAGGTTGGAAAATCTCTAATGATACGGTTTTGAGTGCTACTGATGATAATACTCGTGCTAACTTCTTAAACAATTTAGTTGCAAAAAGAAAACTCAACAACGGACCTAAAATCGTTGCTATTGGCGGTGGTACAGGACTTTCTACAATGCTTAAAGGCATTAAGAAAATAACGAATAATATTACTGCTGTTGTTACAGTTGGTGACG
>OMSS01000198.1 GCA_900313795.1 uncultured bacterium
GTTATAAAAAGCGAAAATTTTTCAAGAACCGCAAGACTTTTCGTCTCCGTAAACGGCAATACGATTTGCAACTACATGGCAGACGGATTAATCGTCTCGACCCCTACTGGCTCAACGGCTTACAACATTTCTGCTGGTGGGCCGATTTTAGTTCCGAGACTGAATGCCTTCATCATCGTGCCAATTTGCCCACATTCGCTCAATGCAAGACCTCTCGTCATTCCATCAAACGAAAAAATCGAAATTACATCTGTCGATAACACGAAAAAACTCAGAATGTCCGCCGACGGACAAACAACCTTTACAGTGCCTGAAAATTGCAAAATCACAATAAAAAGACACAAAAACAAAGCGAGATTGTTGCTTTTGAACGACCAAAGTTTTTACTCGATTTTGAAACAAAAACTCTATTGGGGTGTACCGAACAACCGTTAATTATTCTCTTGTGTAAACCCTTGCAAGTCTTACTCTCAAGCGGCAAATGAGTTCGTAGTTGATGGTATTTAAAATATCAGCCCATTCATTTACGGAAATAAATTCATCGCCGTCTTGTCCGAGCAAAGTGATTACATCGCCCTCATCTGCATCAACGCCTGTGATGTCAAACATCATCTGATCCATTGTGATATTGCCGATTTGAGGAACTTTTTTACCGTGCAAAATGCCACAGATTTTTCCCGACAAACCCCTTGAAATTCCATCAGCATAACCCAAAGGAACGGTCGCAATTTTCGTTTCCTTTGTCGTAACATATTTGTGCGAATAACTTACGCCCGAATTTGCATGAGCATTGTGGATATTGACAATACGTCCTCTCAAAGACATTGCGGGAATGAGTTTTGGCGGATTGTCAAAATCAGGAATTAAATCTGGCTGCAAGCCATAAATTCCAATGCCTGCACGAGCCATGTTGTAATTAATTTGCGGGAAAGTAATCAACGCCGCCGTATTTGCACAGTGCAAAAGCAATCCCGTCGTATCAACATTTGCAAGAACATAATCCCAAATTTTGAGTTGTTCTTTTGTTTTTTCCAAATTTTCTGCACAAGCAAAGTGTGTAAAAATACCCTTTAACTCAATAAAATCACTCTGTTGAACTTTTTTAATCAAAGGAACGGCATCTTCTTTCGAAACCCCGATTCTATTCATGCCCGTATCCAATTTTATGTGAACTTTCGGCTTAATACCCGTTTTTTCGTATGTAATTTTGCAAGCATCAATGTGTTCTTGAAGGAACAGGGACAAGCAAATATCGTTTTCAACAGCCCAATCGAATGCCCAAACAGGTGCAGCACCGAGTACCAAAATCGGTGCAGTTATTTTGTTTTCACGAAGTTGCATAGCCTCATCAATCGAAGCAACCCCGAGCATATAAACACCCGAAGCAAGCAAGGTTGGCGTAATCATAACGCTTCCATGCCCGTATGCATCTGCCTTAACAACGGCAAGAATTTTCGCCCCATCGTGAGCATATTTTTTCAATTCCAAAATATTATGTTCGATAGCGTCAAGGTTGATTTCCACCCACGCATCACGTTTTGTATTCAAATAAGATTGTCTGTTAAGTTTCATACAAAAATGATATACCTTGTTGAAAAAAAAAGCAAAATTGTTATCAAATGTGTTAAAATAATAAAGAAACAGGACAAAATTTATGCAAACTGAAGAAGAAATCATTAAAGAAATGCAAGAGATAACCAAACAAATGGTTATTGACGATATAGAAGAAAACCCCGATAGTGAGCATGACGGCTTCGATTGCGACTGTTGCGGTCAATATAAAATGCTTGCAGGCTCAGTCGGATACGGTCAATACAGATTATGTAACGATTGTGTATTACTTGCAGAAATCGCCTTTAAATTAGGCAAAATCAAAGATATAAAAGAACTCATTGACGCCAATGAGGACAACCGTCTCGAGGGCATGTGCGAGTTGTTGAAACAAGAAGAATTGAAGGAAAAAAATTAATTGGCTGAAAAAGAAACATACCTAAATTATAATTTAAAGGACGGGAAACTCATTCGTTGGCCCGACCACTTTTTCCCGTTAACTTTTTACATTGCCCCTTTTCGCTGGTATCGTGGACAAAATGAGGCTGGAAAATACCTCGGACTCGTTCAAAGAGCACTTCGAACTTGGGAACAGGTGTCGAACAACCGCTGCCGTTTTCAAATCGTTTCGAACTTGAACGATTCACAGGTCAACCTCGAATGGAAACGTGTCGACAGAAAATCGCTCGGCTATTGCCTTTTCAACTTCGACGAGCAGGCGAGATTGTATTCTGCTGAAGTTCAAATCGGACTTTCTGACGGAATTCTTCACTCTCAATATATGGATGAAAACGAAGTCTATCACACTATTTTGCACGAAATTGGTCATGCTTTGGGATTGGGTCACTCTCCATATCAAAGCGATATTATGTATACTCCGCACCAATACGGCAATGTAGGACTTTCACCGAGAGACATAAACTCAATTCGATGGCTATACAACCTTCCACTTGGCA
>OMSS01000085.1 GCA_900313795.1 uncultured bacterium
TCCATTGTCGAGACAATTTGCTTGAAGGTTTGCAGTTCGTTTTTGTCAAGGTTGAGCGATTTCAAAATCAACTCGTCACCTTCCGCAATTTTAGTAGCCGCAAACTTTACGGGGATATCTGCCGCTTTGGCATGGTCTTCAATCAAGTGGACAATCGAGTGGATACATCTGTGAACTGCACCAGATTTTTGTTCTTCTCCATTGCCGCAAAAATCAAAAGGGATAGGCTTTTCGCTATATCTTGCAATGTTTACAATGTGTTCTGCAAGTTCTTCAATACCCTCATTTTTTGAAGCAGAAATCGGAATTACAGGAACACCAAGAGTCTCTTCAAGTCCGTTAACATCAATACTACCGCCGTTTTCCGTGACTTCGTCCATCATGTTTAACGCAATAACCATTGGAATATTTAATTCCAAAAGTTGCATCGTCAAAAATAAATTTCGCTCAATGTTCGTTGCATCAATGATGTTCAAAATACCATCGGGCTTGCCTTGCAACAAAAAATTTCTCGTTACAATTTCTTCGTTGCTATATGGCGAAAGTGAATAAATCCCCGGAAGGTCGGTGATTGTGACGTCTTGATAGTTTTTGACAAGCCCGTCTGTTCGGTCAACCGTTACCCCGGGAAAGTTTCCAACGTGCCTGTTCATGCCCGTAAGTCTGTTAAACAATGTCGTTTTGCCGCAATTTTGATTGCCGGCAAGTGCAAGCGTAATCTTCTTTTTTGGCTGAACTTTTTTCTTTTGATTTTCGGGTAGGTATTGTTTTGCTTCCCCACGACCCGAGTGTTCTCTCGGAATGAAAACCCTGTTATGCTTTTCGTAAGCGTGTTTGTCGTGAACGTCAGTGATGTAAATTTTTGATGCATCACTTTTTCTCAACGTCAAAATATACCCACGAACCCTGATTTCGAGTGGGTCACCCATAGGTGCTGCCTTAATCAAAGTGACTTCGACATTCGGCGTCAAACCCATATTCAAAATGTGAGAGCGAAGTGATTTGTCATCACACTTAACTTCAGTAATAACGGCATCTTTGCCGATTTCTAATTTATCTAATGTTGTGAATTTATCTTTAGCCATTTTTTTATACCAAGTAGGTTAGGTCTGCCTAACACGATAATTATACAACATTGACGGGTGTTGTCAACAAAATTATCCGTAATATTCAGGGAGTTCGAAACCTAACGTAGTGTAGGCGTTGCAGGCATTTGAGTACAACAAATATCTCATGTCTGCTTTTTTTGCTTCTTCGATGAAGTAGTCGCAAAGTTCTTTTACTTTCCTAAAATCGTCCAAATTTGGTTCAGACATATACATTCTGTCGTCGGCGTTGAGGACGAGTTCTGAGACGTTCATTTCTTTTGCGGTTTGAATCCATTTGAAAATTTCGTCTTTCATATCGTTTCTATGCGGCACGATGACGTATTTTGAGCGGACTTTGTTATTATTTTGCGGTTGTTTAGCCTTGCAATAAGCCGCCAAATTTTTCAATACACGGTCAAAAGAAACGACTCTTTTTACATCTTGATGAACTTCTTTTGTGCCAGCATCAACGGAAATCAAAAGTTCTGCAATTCCTTCTCTGACGGCACGTTCGATTTCTTCGCTGTAATTTATCGCATTTGTGTGAATGATAATGTGCTTGACTTTTGCATCAATAAACATCTTGAGTGCTTCGTCGAATTTGTAGTACATTGTGGGTTCTCCGCCCGCAAAATCAATCGTCGCATCGTCTGTCAGGAGATTTTTTTCAATCAAATCTTTGACAATCGGAATGATATCGTAAGTGTCGTTCGGGTTGATTTTTTTCGCATCAATGTCCTCGATGAGAAAGTCCTTCTCATCTTTCCAACAGTACCGACAAGCGGAATTACAGGCATACCAGTTTGAAAAAAGAATGTACTTGAATTTTCTCGGTTCTGTTTCGGCGTCCCAATCTTTTTCGGAAAGCATCATACAATCCTTGCAAGAATCAATGATGACACCGTTTCGGTGACTTTGTTTGTCTGCTTCGATTTTGTCTAAAAGTTTTTCCCAATCGATTGGTTCACCGTTGTAATTTTCCTTTAAAACAGCGTATTGTTTGTTTTTTGCAGTGTTTCCAAGTGTGCAATAAACAATTCTCGAATCGTTAAAACTTAAACAGTGATTGACATAATGACAAGATTTGTACTTCATTTTTTCCTCTGAATTCTCGTCTTATTATGACATTTATCAAAAAAAAATACAACAATGCAAACGCAAGGTTGTATAAGTTTCTTCATTCAATTTTCTAATGCTTTGAAAATAGTTTTTTGGGATTTAGATTTAAAATTGTGTTCTGCCGTGATTTACGCCAATATGTTTAACTTTTTGCCTGCTTTTTTAAGAATTTCTTCGTTTGTTAAAGAACCATTGTTTTGTTCCATTTGAACAAAGGATTGAGCGTGATTTGAACCACTCATTGCCTTGTGTTGTTCGTCGATTTTGTTCATCATATCGAAAATGTTTTGGCTTTTTTGAGCACCACCAACTTTTTGCGAATTGAAGATGCTGTTTTCGGGATTAACTTTTCCGACTTTTTGTTGGTTGAAGATGTTTGCGTTTTGGTTGTTAATGCCGTCTATATCGCCTTTTTTTGCTCTTTGTTCAACACCTTTAGAAGTGTTTGCCTTAGCGTTACCGACAACTGAACCTGAAGATTGATTGTTAGGATCGATGCCGTGCATCATAGCCCACTTAGGATCTTTCTTCAAACTCATAAGACCAAAACCTAATGTTTTCATTCAATAATCCTTGTTAATCTCAACTTCTTACATGTATATTAAAAATTTTTGTAAACTCGGATTTCAGACATGTGCCATTTTTGTTACATTCTTAACATTATTTTGATGTTAAAAATAGGCGACAGGCTAATAACAGCAATGGCTTTCGCTATATAAAATTAATTTTCGCAAGAAATTTCAATTTTTGCCAACTTAACATTCTTAATATTTTAAAAAATAGGCTAAAGTCCAGTAAATACATGGGTTTCAAAAATAAAACATTTCACCTCAAAAAATTGCCTGCACTTATGAAAAATTTTTGTCGGATTTATTTTAGATTCTTCGTCTAAAGGTTCAGAATGACGAAAAGACCTTACTTCCATTTTTATACAAAAAAGACCCCGAGGTTCGAGGTCTTTTTTCAATTTGATTTATTCTTTACAATTTGATGATGTTCAAACCGCGTAAGATTGAGAATAAAAGCAAAGCGGGAACGATATATTTCAACAAGATGTTAAAGATAAAGTAAAGAATTTTGTTGCCTTTGACGATGTCATCAGATGGTTTAACGAACCAGCCGACGATTAAGCAAAGTAAGCAGGAGTTGATAGGCAATAATACTGTCGAACTTGCGAAATCGAAGAGGTCGAAACATGTCTTTCCGATGATTTTCAAATCGCTTAATACGCCGAATGAGAGTGTGCAAGGGATTAACAAAACAATGATAATTGCACTGACAACGAGGGTTGCCTTTTGTCTTGACATATTCAAACTTTCTCTGAAAGCGGCGATTGAAGTTTCGAGCATTGCGATAGAAGATGTTAACGCTGCAAAGAGCAATAACACGAAGAACAAGACCGCAATGAGGTTTCCGCAGAACGGTAATTGTTCAAATACTTCAGGCAGTGTTACGAATACCAAACCGGGGCCTTCGCCAGGGTTCAAACCGTATGTGAATACTGCTGGGAAAATCATTAATCCTGCTGAAATAGCGATTAAAGTTTCGCCGAAGATGATGATGTAGGAGTTGTCCACAAGGCTTGTATCTTTGTTCAAATAACTTCCGTAAGTCATCATAGCACCCATTCCGACTGAAAGAGAGAAGAGAGCTTGACCGAAAGCGATGAGGAACATTTCTGCATTAAACTTTGAAAAATCTGGTTTGAAGATGAATTCGAGACCATCTTTTGCTCCAGGGAGTGTTTGAGAAATGATTACCAAGAACAAAAGCATAATTAAGAATGCAGGCATCATAACTTTGTTTGCTTTTTCGATGCCGCTATTTACCCCTCTGAATGGGAAAATTGCCGAAACCGCTAAGAATAAAACGGCATATACAAGAGGCAATACAGGTCGTGCTGCAAATTGGTTAAAATATGAAGCATAGTCTGTTCCGTGCGGAAGAGCACCTACTGAGTAAACTAAAACGTAATGGATAATCCAGCCACCAACGGCAAAGTAAAATCCTGAAATCAAAATAACGGTGAAAACATTGAGCCAACCGAGCGACTTTAAACGCTTGTCGACAGATTCGTAAGCACCAACGACCGCTTTTTTGTATTTTTGTCCCATAAATAATTCGCAAAGCAATGGAATGATACAGATTGCACACATCAAAACCATATATACGAGCAAGAATGCACCACCGCCGTATTTTCCCATTACATAAGGAAATCTCCAAATATTTCCTAAACCAACCGCACTACCCAAACTCGCTAAAATAAAGCCCATGTGCGAAGTCCATTCGGGACGAGAACTCTGCTGGGTCGAGGACGGTTTTATTTCCGTTGCATTAGTCATTTTTTACTTCCTTGATTAATTTAATAGTTAAAATATTTAAAAAATTTAACCTTCACACTTGTTTAATTAATAATATTAAAGCAAAAACATATTTTTTTTGCATGTTATTTTTAAATTAAGTTAAGCAACGGTAAAAAAGTTGCAAAAAATTTTCACCTCTCGTATAATATACAGGCTGACTATTCGGCAGAAATTTTTGATAACAACTCTTAAAGGAGAAATTTTATGAACTTTGCAAATATGATGCAACAAGCACAAAAGATGCAAAAAAAGTTACAAGATGCACAAGCAGACCTCTCTGCAATGGATATTGCGGGCGAAGCGGGTAACGGTGCAGTAAAAGTTGTTTGCAACGGACAAGGTAAGTTCAAGAGCATTAAACTCGCTCCTGAAGCAATTAACCCTGAAAATCCGTCAGCAGTTGACCAAGATACTCTTGAAATGCTTGAGGAATTGATTGCACAAGCAATGAATCAAGCAACAGCAGTTGCCGCTGAAAAATCAGAAGCAGCAATGAAAAGTATCACCGGTGGAATTAAAATTCCCGGATTGTTCTAATGGAATATACAAGACCCATTGCAGAATTAGCGGATTTTTTTCAAAGGTTTCCCGGTATAGGTCCGAAATCGGCTCAAAGATTGGCATTTCACTTGTTGAAAATGCCTCTTTCCGATGTGGAAAAATTTGCCGCAAAAATGGTTGAGGCTAAAACAACCGTAAAATGTTGCTCAAAATGTTTCAACATGTCTGCTTCCGACCCTTGCGAAATATGTTCCGATGACAATCGTGACAAAAAAATCATTTGCGTTGTAGCGGAAACAAAAGATTTAATCGCAGTTGAAAAAACCCGTGAATACAAAGGGCAATACCACGTCTTGCAAGGTGTTATCTCTCCGATTGACGGAATTGGTGCTGCCGATATTAGAATCAAAGAACTTTTGACAAGAATTGCAAACGAAAATATTCAAGAGGTAATTCTTGCTCTAAACCCTTCTGTTGAAGGCGAAGCAACCACTTTGTATATCGCAAAATTGTTGAAACCTTTTGAAATCAAAGTCTCAAGAATTGCTCTTGGTATACCCGTTGGTTCTGACCTTGAATATGCCGATGAGATTACTCTCGCAAGAGCATTGGAAGGTCGAAGGGAATTGTGATTTTATTAATAAATCAAAAATCGCCCGTCTTTTTGAAGGGCGTTTTTTTTGGGTACTGAAAACAGTTGTGTCACAACGATTTTGTTTTAAATGTAACAAATGTAACAAAAAAAATCAAAACTGAAATAACCGTTTAAAAAAATACTTTATATACATGTGAGAACTGTGGAAAAGGCGAAAACATGGCTTTTTAGCGTGTTCTTACTAACTATGAACTATTTTACTCGCACCATATCGGAGATACTGG
>OMSS01000016.1 GCA_900313795.1 uncultured bacterium
ATGTCATCATCGACAGTGTTTGTTCTTGAATTTGCTACCCAGTTGATTTTGCCATAAAGAGGGGAATCAATGATTAAATCGCAAAGTTTGATAACCCATTCTTTGTTTATTGTGAAGGTATCGCTTTTGAAGAAAAAGTCCGAAATTCTGTATTTTTCAACACATTCGAGCATTTCGTCAACCACTGATTGCGGGGAGCGAAAGCGAACCTTGACACCAGAAATTATGGGTGATAAACAGTAAATACATTGTGCTGAACACCCGCGAGAGGTTGCGATTGTAGCCATTGGCTTGTTTGTTAAAGGATTTTTGTATATCTCGTTGTTCATTAAATCCCTGTCTGGGAATGGAATTGCATCTAAATTTTCTTCAAAATGTGAGACAGGATTTGTAATCCATTCATTGTTAATTTTGTATGATATTCCTTCGATTTTTTCTAAGTTTTGTTTGTTTTCAAGATGAGCCGAAAGTAGTTTATCTATGATGAATTCGACCTCTCCTCCTATTAAATAATCAACGTTTTCGAGGTTTAATTTATTGTATAATTTTTTGTCAAAGTTAAAGAATAAAGCACTTTTTAAAATGATTACGACATCGTTTTTTAATGACTTTATTTGATTAACAAAATCAATGTCACTGAAGATACTTCCTGTCGTGGTGCTGATTACAACCACATCAGGATTTTGAGTCTTAAAATCATTTCTGAATTGGTTCTTGGTCAAATTTTCGCCAGAATAATCTTTTAGAAAAATTTTCCAGTTTCCTTTTTGTTTTAGAATTGCTGAAATGTAACCTAAATCGTTACAAGCCCGCAAGGAGTTGGCGACAGAGGCTGAAACGTTCATTTGACAGCGGTCTTCGCCTCTTTGGTAAACTTCTCCCGGCGGGTATAGTAACATTATTTTGTGCATTAAAAATTCTCTTTATTTGAGTAACTCTTTTGCAAGCGGAGCAACGATTTGACCGTTTAATTCATTATCGATAACTCTTAATTTTGCTGCAATTTTTTCGCAATTATCGTCCCAAACGAAGTTGTCGTTTACGAATTTTTCAGCCTTGTTGATATCGCCTGACATTTGAATTTCCACAATATCTTTAAGCATTTTTTGTGCAGCAAGGACTGCCTTGTCGGGGTTAATTACTACTTTATCGTCTTTATTAAGCCATACTGCACCTTCTTTTTCAAGGTAGTGTAATTGCATCACTGAGCGAATTCTGTGTGCTTGAGTCATCATTGGTTTCGCTTTCAAGAAGTTTCCTAATACTGAAGAAACGACGATTTGATTGCGTTGTTCTTTTGTATACATACCTTCTTTTGTGAGCAAATCAACGAATGCTAAAGAACCCATATCTGCTTTGTTTTCTTCAATGATTGATTGATATTTGCCCAATTTTTCGCAACCTTTGTTAGGTCCTAAAGAGTGCATATTTTCGTGTCCGATTGTAAACCAGTGAACTGCCTCAGTGTTGTAGTATTTGTGGAGTTCAGGGGCTAAGATTGCATTGATTTTCTTTTGAGTTTTTTCGGGAGAAAACATGTTACGAACTTGTCTATGGTAAACATTTCTGCGACCGCCGCCGATTGTTAAAGATAATTTGTCATCATTAGGTAAGTTTTCTGCGATTGTGATACCGCTTCTGTATGCACCGCAATCACCGGTCATATCAACCAAATCAACGTCAACCATTGTTTGCTTAACTTCGCCATCTGCTTTAATATTTTGTTCGTATTTTTCGTGTAAAGGCATATTTGCCGCTAATTTTGGAAGGTATTTTTTGATTTCCAATAATTTTTCTGTCGCCTGTTGGTTGACAATACCGACACGGCAACCCAAAGAATCCTTCATAATAGGTGTTATATTTGCATTGTCGAGCAATTTTGCAAGTTCAGGATTTAACAAAATTGTTTTTGTCATTCCGTCGCTGTAATTTTCTCTTGTGATTGTAAATTCAAGCGGAGTGTTTTGAAGAGTTGCCCATTTTTTATCCGCATAAGCGTCGAGCATCGGATCTGCTGTTCTGAGTGCTTTTGCTTGCAATTTCAAATATTCGTTAAAATCAGCGTTTGTAGATGTTTCTGCTGCAAGTTCGAGTTCTTCCGCCATTTGTTCAAATTCTGCTTTAAATCTGTCAACATAATCCGTCGCTATTAAAGAAGCACCTTTTCTGTCAACAACAGAGCGTTGATTGAGGATTTTCTTAACCATGTCATTTTCGCCGTTATTGAGCATTTTTGTCAAAATTTCGTGAAATTCTTCAGGCATCAAATTAGCAGGATAGAAGCCTTTGCCCATAAGTTCTGGGTGATTTTTTGCAAGTTCGATGTGATTTGTTTCTCTATCGAGAGCATTCATTCCTCGTTGAGCGTTGAATAAAATTAACGTTTTTTCAGCATCTTTATTGCCTTTGGCTACTTCTTCAATCAAATATTGCTTGAATGCGATATTGTCTCTATTATCGAGTTGAAGTTGGATGTTTTCAAGGATATCGGCTGCTTTTACGAGGTGTTTCAATGCTTTTTTATCACCTTCTTGAAGTGCTAAATATTCAGGTGAGTTAACATCCAGCAAATTGACATTAATCAAATAGTTGCTATCTGTTCTTTTTGTTAATTCTTCTGTGGAAAGATTTAACGCAAAAGCATCGTCATTTTTGAAAACTTTTGCTCCGCAGCAAGCACCTGCAAACAATATTGCCGCTACGAATACCGAACCTAAAACGATTAATTTGTTATTCTTTGACATAAAAAATCCTTTCATTTGCAAGAAAATTATATTATATCAAGAAAAAATTTCAATTATAGCAATAAAAAAGGGAGCATTGCTCCCCATTTAAATTATATTCTTTGTTGCTATGCAACTTCTTTTTGTTCGTTTTCTTCTCCGTATTCT
Source organism: uncultured bacterium (assembly GCA_900313795.1). Lineage (GTDB taxonomy): Bacteria > Cyanobacteriota > Vampirovibrionia > Gastranaerophilales > Gastranaerophilaceae > RUG841. The sequence continues at coordinate 2,892 of OMSS01000016.1, forward strand.
TTTGCAAGTTCTGCTTTTACATCAACTTCTTGACCTGCTTGTCTTGCTTCACGGAGTTCTTTGATTTTTTCGGGATTTAATACCTTTAATTCCATTCTGCCGTCTGATTCTTTTGACAAAGTCGCTTTGACTTCAATCGGGTATGTGTCATATCTTTCATCGATTTTACCGTCAACGATTTGTTGTTGGAACCATTCAATGTGCTTTTGTGCATTGATTGGATATTCCGGGTGAACCTTTAACCATTCGTGATAAGACATATGTCCTCTCGGATTGTTGCAGTTATAGCATTCTGCAATATAATTTTCCGTGTTATTCGGACCACCTTGTGATTTCGGGTGAATGTGTTCAATGGTTTGCATTGACGGTTTGATTAACTCTTTTGCAACCTTGAGAGCCTTGCCATATGCGTATCCGTAAATTTGTTTTACATCTTTGTAACTTTCAGGAATGTTCATTGCAGATTCGAGCATTTTGTTATAATCTTCTTTTTTGACCAAACCTTCATACATCGCAAGTTTTTCAGTAAATTCAACACGTTCAGTCTTTCCTCCTTGAACTTTTTCGATTTCAGAAGCGACCAATGCTGAAATTGGGTTCTTTTCATCGTTTGTGGATTGTTTTGCAACTGTGTCGATTGCTCTTAAATTTTTTACGCAATATTCAATCGTTTTTTCTTTCAATGTTTCAGGGGTAAAACTTTGAATTGCTTGCCCCATATCGTGTTCAGGGTTTTGTTCTGCCTCGTCTGCAATCAAATTGGCAATGAGTCTTTGTGTGCATCTGAAATAATCTTGGTTTCCTCTGATTTTATCGGCAAGTTCTTGACCTCTCAACGCACTGAATTCTCTTGCTTTTTCACCGACTTTTTTGTTCAAAACCATCTTGCCACCGCAACAACAGCAAGGAACATCGTCCATTTGTTTTGTTACAAATTTACCCGTTGAACAATCGTGTCCGCTGAATGAAACGGCCATTCCGCCTTTAAAATATGCTGACAAAGCATTTGACGAAACTTTGTTATCAAAATTCTGTTTATTTTCAAGAACAATAGGATTTGTGGCTTTCTTTTGATTTGCTGAAAGAGCCTTAACGTCATTGTTTACTGATGATACTGGAACAATTACCATAAAAATTCACACTTTCTTACACACTCTGTATTTTTCTTAATGCACTGAAAAAATATAATTGCCTTTTTCTTGATAAATGTTAAGGGTTTGTAATGTATTTTCTGCCGATAAATTATGTCAATGATTGGTTGACGGTCAAAATGGTTTTGGCTGCTGGATATTCTTTGCTTGCATTTTAATAATGTTTTTGATAGTATGTTACCTATATTTAATAAAAGATAATCTTTTTGCTTAAAAAGATTTTTTGTATTTGGAGTTTGTATGAATAAGGTATTATTTGAACAATCAGAAACTGCAAAAAAGTTCGTCAATTATAAATTACCAAGATATGACGAATTAACGCCATTTCCTGTTGTTATGAGACAGTTGTTGTGTATTTTAGACGAACATTTGTCGGTGTTTTCTATTCCCGGGGACGAGAAAGTTTTGACCCAATCAATGATAAATAGTTATGTCTATAAACGAGTTATTCGTGCTCCTGAGAACAAAGAATATGATAGACGACAAATTATTCACCTTTTGTGTATTGGTATTTTGAAACAGGTGCTTTCGATTTCTGATATTGCAAAACTCATTGAAATGCAAACAAATCAGTACCCTATTGATATTGCGTATAACTATTTCTGCGATGAACTCGAAAATGCTCTCAAAGTTACTTTCGGTTCGAGAAGTTTTTCTGAACTTGAAAATAAAAAATTGACTGTCAAGACTCCCCTGACAGAAAATGCTCGTTCAGCCGTAATCGCTTTTGTTAACAAGGTTTATGTCAAACAAAGTATTTATTTTGCAGAAAATTAATTCTTTTTCTTGACTAAATGTTATTGTTTAACCTATACTCGATTTGTAGGTAATATTTATATGTTTTTGAGGTAAATATGGATACAGAAGAAGTCAGATATACAGCGAGTGAGGAATTTTTAAACGCATTCAGTCATGCTTTTGGGGCATTGTTTGCAATTTATGCGATTGTGATGCTTGCGGTGAAGTCTGATTCCCCTGTGGAAAGTTGCACAACGGCTATTTACGGCGCAATGTTGTTTATCTTATTTCAATCATCGACCTGCTATCATGCAATGACAAATGAAACGGCTAAAAAAGTTTTCAGAAAAATTGACCATAGTGCGATTTATCTTTTAATTGCTGGGACTTATACTCCGATTTTGATGCTTGTTTTAAATTTTCCGTATTCCATTGTGTGCCTTGCTATGGTTTGGTATTTGGCTATTTCCGGAATTGTTTTTTCTTGTATAACTTTAAAATTTAAGTCCTTGTCGACGGCTTTGTATCTTTTGCTCGGTTGGTTATCAATTTTCTTATTTTGGATATTGTGGTCAAAAGGTTTTATTCAAGCACTCGTTTTCTTGCTCGCTGGCGGATTATTTTACACGCTTGGTAGTTATTTTTATATGAAAAAGAAGAAATTTTATCACGGAATTTGGCATTTTTTCGTATTGTTCGGTGCAATTTGCCATTACATTTCTGTATACTCTCTTTTATAAGCGAAAACACTTGAAACAAGTGTGCTTCTATCTTGTGTAAACTTATTGTTGACAGGTGGTGACGAGAGTGGTTTACATCGCTCTTAAAAACAAAAAACGACAAGGTTTTTCGTCTTGTCGTTCGTTTGAAAGTTGTTTATCTATTAAATCATTGTTCCTAAAGAAGGTGCAATTTGAATAAATTGTCTTACCAAATCAGCGTCCCATTGGATACCTGCACCCATTTTCAAGATTTCGCAAGCCTTTTCAACGCTCATACCTTTTCTGTAAGGTCTGTCACTGATTAATGCGTGGTATGTATCTGCAACTGCTACAATTCTTGCAGCCAAAGGAATTTCTTCCCCTGCCAAGCCTTCAGGATAGCCCTTGCCGTTCCATTGTTCGTGGTGATATTTTACAATAGGAATCAAATCGTGCAATAACGGGTTCGGTTGAAGGACTTTTTCTGCACCGATTGTCGGGTGTTGCTTCATTATTTTCCATTCTTCATCGTTGAGACCTGCGGTCTTTTTGAGAATGTTTTCAGGGATACCGATTTTTCCGACATCGTGGAGCAAACCGCCCAATTCAATTCTGCTGACTTCTTTTTCAGGCAAATTCAATGCTCTTGCAAGAGCGACGGCATATCTTGACACTGATGTTGAGTGACCTTTTGTATAGGTGTCTTTTGCATCTATTGCACCTGCCAGTGAGGTTACAACTTCAAGCAAGTGGTTGTGTGAGTTGATTTCTTCGTTTTGGAACTTATTAACAAGTTCTTCTTCGAAGTTTACACCCAAAGAAGCATGTCTCTTTGTTAAGACTGATGCAAACGAGTTAAGTGCCGTATCGTCCCAGAAATCGTAGTCTTGCGAACTTACGATTGTCGACATTCCGTTTTTGCAACCTTTGCTCTTTGAAATATACATTGCTTGTTCAGCAAGGATTAAGAGTTTTTCTTGGTCAACAGATGCTTCTGGATACGATGCCAAACCAACAGAAACCCTTACAGGACCTACGCTGTCGATTGAGCAACATGAAATTGAATATGTGATATACTCTGCCAAGTATTTTGCTTCTTCTGTTGACATATTTGGCAAAATAACTGCAATTTCATCACCGCCGTATCTGCCTGCGGAGTCTTGTTGCTTAATGTTGTTAGCTATTTTTTCAGCAACTGTTTTGATGACCTCGTCACCTTTTGCGTGACCGAATTCTTTGTTGATTTTTGAAATGTTGTTTACGTCAAACAATACAACCGATACAGGCGAATTCTTTGATTGTGCGTCTTTCAATTCGTTTGCCAAAACTTCTTGGAAGTGTCTGTGTGAATACAAACCTGTCAAATTGTCCAAAAATGCGTTTTGTGACGCTTTATCCTTCAAATCAAAGTTGTTTATAAACAAACCAAAGTAATTTGCAACCAATGTATAAAGTTCAATTCTGCTATCGATTTGGTAATCTCCGATAATCATTACACCAATCATATCACCGAATGATGCAATCGGAATGATTACAGACGGTGTTGATGCCAAATACGGAATTTTCAAAAAGTCGTTGTTTTCGTGTATCGAAACTTTGTTTTTGTTTATTGCGTTGACAATTTCGTTAGATTCTTCGTTCAAAAATACTCTCGAAGAAAAGATACTGCCTATTTTGTCGGCAAGTTTAATGTTGATACAGTTGGATTTTTTATTGATGATACCGAGTGAAGTATAAACGTTATTCAATTTGCTTCTGAACAATTTGTGGCAAGCGAAAAATAAGTCATGCGTATTTTTTTTCGTTGCAATAATTTCGCTGAGCAATTTGATAAATTCAGGGTAATTGATTGCGGTAGAAGGTTTTTCGGTGAATGATGCTTCTGACGATTTGCTTGAAACCTTGCTATTCAATGCGTTGATTTTGGCAACCAAACCTGTTCTTTTTATTGGGTTAGACACTTTCGCCATCTGCGAAAGGATTGTTCTATTCATATTGTTTGTTTCTACTTCTTGCACGGTTTTTTCTTTCTTTACATTCTGTCAAAAGCATGAACAAAGAAAAAATTGCTACATGTTTTTTATTATTTTTTGAAATCGTTACATTCTTCACAATTCGTTTTTTGTTAATTTAGCGACGGGGTTGGTTTACACTTTAAACAGTTGCTATTACTGCAAATTTTGGAGTATAATTTTTGCTGCCTCTTCACAAGAAACTTTATCTGTTAAGAAATGTTTTACGTCTTTCAAATCTTTTTTCATTTCATCATATTTTTCCTTGTCTGATAATAATGAAGATATATGTTCTGCAATAATTTCTGGTTTTGCTAAATGCTGAACTAATTCGGGGACAATGTCTTTGTCTGTGATTATGTTCGGTAAAGAAACTCTGTTTATGCATCTTACGAGCAAATAAATCCAATAAATGAATTCTGGTCCTTTGTAACTAATTATCATCGGTGTGCCGTATAATGCCGCTTCCAACGCTACCGTGCCTGATGCAAGCATTAGAACGTCTGAATTTGCCAAAAGTTCGTAGTTTTTATTCTTGATGATTTTGATATCTTTTGGAATACCTTGCAATAACTCATCTTTGATTGTTGGTGCTTGACAGATTACAAACTGGGTATCAGGATTTTTTTCTTTAATAATCTTTGCTGCGTCAATAAAAAGTGTCAACAAATTTTTTATTTCAAAAACTCTTGATCCAGGGAATATCGATACGAGTTTTTTCGTTTTATCGAGTTGAAACTCTTCGTATAACTGCTCTTTAGTTGTAACTGTCGGCAATTGGCTGACAAGCGGGTGACCTGCAAACTCTGCGTCAACTCCTGCCTGACGATACATATCAATTTCAAAAGGGAATATCGTTATAACCTTGTCAATATAACGTTTTACGGTGTTTATTCTCCACTTTCTCGATGCCCAAATTTGTGGTGGAATATAGTAGAATATTTTTAATCCTGCTCGTTTCAAAATTTTTGCGATATTGAGGTTAAATCCACCATAATCAACCAACAAAACCAAATCAGGTTTATATTCGTTAATCAAATAATCTGCAATCTTTTTGCCAAGCATTATATGGTCAATCAAAATTTTGAAATTGAAGCCCATTGCCGACATTTTTTCGTGATTGCAAAATAACTTAACCCCTGCTGCTGCTAGGTTTGAACCACCGACGGCTTCGATTGACACGTCAGGATTTGCCTTGAAAATTTCCCGAGCAACGCAAGAGGCATGCTTATCGCCAGAATATTCACCTGTGATTATAAAAATTTTCTTCATATTGCCATAACTACAATGTTGTGAGCGTTTGCGTATTCAATAACTTTTGCTTTATCAACAATGATTGTATTATTCGCTTCAACTGCAATAACTGATGCTTTGTATTTTTTCATTGTTTTTAAAGTTGCAAGTCCGAAAGCTGGAACGTCAAATCTCAAGTCTTGAGACGGTTTCGCTGTTTTAACGACAACAGCACCTTTTTTTGCTATTTTAGCACCTCTTTCGATACATTTGTCGGTACCTTCAATCGCCTCAACTGCCATTACCATTTTATTTTTGATTACAACGGTTTGACCGATGTCAACTTGCCCCATTGCTTTTGCAACCCAAAAGCCGTATTTTGCGTCGTCTTCTTGTTCTTTCGTCGGTTTTACGCTTCCCAACACCCCTGTCGGAACCATAAGTTCCTTAATGAAGATTGTTTGATCAATTACTGTGACGCCTATCTTTTCGAGTTCTGAAACAGCCATAAGCATTACGGCATCATCGTTTAATCTTTTTGCCTGCTTTAACAATTCAATCGCTCTTGCATCGAACTTCGGACGTCTCAAAACAAGTCCTTTGTGAACCTTTCCTATGAATGCAAGTTGCTTAATGCCTTCGTCTTACAATGTATCTGAAATTTTTTGGATTTGTCCTGGACCAAAGTCGTAAACTTTTGCACTATGTTTTTTTAATTCCTTTTTATTATCTGCAGAAAGAGAAATTGTAACAACTTCAATCCCGTTTAATTTTGCATTTTTCGCCCAAATTACGGGGAGTTGTCCGTTTCCTGCGATTAATCCTATTTTGCTGTCTAATGTAATTGTCACTTTTTAACCTTTTTCCTACTTCCGATTATATTATCAACAAAAATTTTTCTCAAGAAAAAATGGTCTTTAGTCTTGTTTTTTTGCGTAAATTATAATGTGTCGCCCATCGCCGTCACCTATGCTTTCGCCAGTCAAATTGTTCTGATCAATGAGTTCATGCTGAAGTTTTCTTATTTGTTGATTTTGGGGTGTCAACTCTACGTTTACACCCTCCTTTAAAACCTTCTCGATGGCTGTATTTGCTTCATCTAAGGCTTTTTCTGCTTCATCGCAATAACCTTGGACTGTTGTTTCAGAATCTGTTATTTTTAAGGCTTCTTTGACTACTTTTTGAATTTGAGCCATTGAATTTGATTTTACATAGTAAATTGGAAGTCTGTAATCGTTGGCAGCACTAAGGATTTTGTTTCCACCTTTTGAGTATGCTTTGTGAGCAATTACGACGTCTGCTTCGTCAATTTTTCTTGTGATTTCTGCGTGTAAATCAAGTCTTTCAATTACTTTTTCTATAACTGTTCTGCTGACTGCGTAGATGTATATTTTTTTGTAATCTTTGACTTGGTTTACATATTCTTGTCTTGAAAAACTGAATTTCAGACTTTGGTTTGTCATATCGTTGATTTTGTCATCTATTTTTTTGACTTCATCGACGAGTTTGGTTGACGGTTCTTTGTAGCCTTCGTTAACCTTTCTGATTTCAGGACGAATTGGCCAACCTCTGAGGATATAGTCTACGGCTTCAGAGGTGTTTTTATAAACTGCCAAAGTGTTTCTATCAATAATTTCAATTACAACGTCGAATGTCGGTTGTTTTTCTCTTTCAAGGACTGTTTTTTGTGAACCACGACGTTTTGCTTCGTCATCACCCAATGTTACAGAACTTACACCACCTACCAAATCCGACAATATTGGGTTTTTAATCAAACTTTCGAGGTTGTTCCCGTGTGCAGTTGCGATAAGCATTACCCCACGTTCTGCAATCGTTCTTGCGGCTTGTGCTTCTGCTTCCGTTCCGATTTCATCTACGACGATGACTTCGGGGGTATGATTTTCGACCGCTTCAATCATAATATCTTTTTGCATTTCAGGCTGAGGAACTTGCATTCTTCTCGCTTTACCGATTGCGGGGTGCGGAGTATCTCCATCTCCTGCAATTTCGTTTGATGTGTCAATAATTACGACTCTTTTGTGCAAGTCATCTGACACAAGTCTTGAAATTTCTCTCAATTTAGTCGTTTTTCCAACACCAGGACGACCAAGGAACAAAATACTCTTGTTTTGCATAACGATATCTTTTATACATTCGATAGTTCCTGTTACAACTCGACCAATACGGCATGTAAGACCGACAACCTTTCCCTGACGGTTTCGAATTGCACTGATTCTGTGCAATGTGCCTGGTAAGCCCGAACGATTGTCGTGAGTAAACGGCGGAATTAAAGCGATTGTTTGTTGGATATCATCATCTGTCACCAATCGGTTGTCAATATATTCTGTTTTGCCGTCAGCATGCCTGATTTCGGGGTTTCGTCCTAAGTCTAAAACGATTTCTATAATATCATCAATATATGTGTTTTTTAAAAAATTCACAATGTCTTTGGGTAATATTTCTATGAGTTTGTTGAAATCGTTGTGAAATCTGAGTATATCCATTGTAGCCTTTCACTGCCATATTAATTCATGATGTTATTATAACATTTATTTTAAAAATTTCTTCAAATTTTGAAAATATCAATCGCTAATATGACCTTTATTTTTTTATGAGATTTTTTGTTATGGAAATTGCCTTTTCAAGTTGCTTGTCTTTTTCATGAAAAACGTCTATTGGTCTTAATTTTACGGTGTAGTCAGGTGTTAATCTGTTTGATTTTTTCGAAAAATCGTCATTAAACGAGTAATATAATGTCGTTATGTTCAAGCAAGTTCTATTTGGGAGCGGAATCATTTGTTGCATTGCGTTTTTGCCGTAAGTTTGCTCTCCTACTAATATTGCACGTTTGTTTTTTTGAAGTGTTCCGGCGAGAATTTCTGATGCACTTGCGGTCTTTTTGTTTACGAGAATTACAATGGGTTTGCTTGACGGAATTATTGACGAAAGTTCTGATTTGATTGGAATTACTGTTTTATTTCTGTATTTAATCGAGATTAAATCTTTGTTTTCTCCCAGTAATTTTTCTGCAACGTAAACCCCGTTAAGAGCCTGTCCGCCTACATCTCCACGCAAGTCTATAATATATCCGTCAACTTTTGGATATTTTCTGATTATCATGTCAAATTCAGAAGATAAAAGTCTGCCCATTAAGGTGTAAACTGTTATCCTGAGTATGTTTCCGTCAAGAAGTTCTGCTGACATTTTTTGAACATTCATACTTCCTCTTGGCATATTGCAGGTGACTATTTTGCCGTCTCTTTTGATAGTTACTTTTGACAGGTAAGTTCCTGTTCCTCGAATAAGGTTAATAGCACTGTTCATTTCCATTCCGTGGAGTTCATAGTTGTTTATGCTGATAACTTCGTCGTTTAATTTTGGTTTAGGAAAGAAGGTCGATTCCTTTGTTACCTCTGCGTTCATAACGATTCCCGCAATAGTATTGAGTTTGATATACACTTGCGGATATGTTTTTTGCATTTTTTCAATAAAATTTAATTTTTTGTCTTCATTGTTTCTGATGTAAGATTCTTGGAGTTCAAAATGTTTTGTGTCAAAGAATAGAGAATATTCATCATCTAAACTTGCCAACATCGTGTTGATTGCAACAGTAACGTCCTCGTCTGTTTTGATTTTCGAGATGTATTTATACTTCCATCTGTTCCAGTCTTGTGCGTTCATTGAGGAGTCAAAATACAATGACTGTATGTATCGCCAAGCAGTTATAAACAACCTTTGCGAAGATATTGTCTGTTGTGCTGCCATTTTTCTTACACTTGTTACATCATCGCCATTAAAGAGTATCATTGGAGATAACAAAATAATAATGATTGCCATTGATGCAACAATGAATAAACACATTTGCAAAAGTCGTTTTGCCATAAATTACTCCAGTAAAATCTTTGCTAATTTTAACATGTTTTTTTCTCTTTGTCATTTTGAAAAAAAAATTCACAAATATGAAAAAATCAGCAAATATTCTGAACATTTTGTTTTAATCATTTTGAGGTATGCAAAATAAATAAATCGGTGTATAATACGAACTATGAATAAGAATAATGTCGTCGATATAACTCCATTTATTAAATCGCAAGAACAGGTTGACACTGTTCAAAATCCTAATGCCAAGCATCATTCTAACCCTATTATGAAAAAACAATTCGTCATCAGTGTGAAAAATAATGTCCACAAATTTTCTGTGGCTGATTTGTTTGACTAATGTTTAAGACAAATTTTTTTATACTCGATTCACTCTCAAAAATTCAAAAATCTTCGCTGGTTTCGTTCGTTAAAATTTTCGTGAAGAAGAACCACTCGTTATCGGCAGAGGATATTTATTTTAAATTTCTTGATGAGATGGAATATGATTTTGCAATCAATAACCCTAAATTTCCTTGGATTGAAGAATTTTTAGAAAGTGAAAAATTTGAAAAAGATGTTAAAAATATCATAAAAAACACCCTGCAACAAATGGTTTACAAAGAAGCCCAAAAGCCTTATATAGAAAAGCAAAAGGCTTATGCTAAAATCGCTCGCAAAAAAGCAACCGAATGGCGACAGTCTCACGAAAAACCTACTCGTAAGCAGATTTCGTACTATAATGCTCTTTGCGAAAAAAATAAGGTTGCAAAGGTTGATTTATCTGAAAAATCCAAACTCGATTTGAAAAATATGATATCAGAATTGCTCAACGACAAGAAGGTTTCTGATGAATTATAAACAAAAATACAAAAATTTATATCAGTCAACCTCTCTTTCTGATTATGATATTAATTCAGAAATTGATTTTGTCATTGAAATGTTGACAGGTCTTTCCTCTACTGATATTTTGCTTGGCAGAGAAATAGCACCTTCTTTTGATGAAAAAATCGTCGAGATTTTAACCGAAAGGGTAAAAACATACAGACCCCTTCAACAAATTATTGGCAAGGCTTATTTTGCCGGACAGGTTTATTCCGTTAATGAAAATACCTTGATTCCTCGTCCAGAAACGGAGTTTCTTGTTGATGTTTGTCAGAAAAAATTTCCTAAAGATAAGCAAATTGAAATTCTCGATATAGGCACTGGTTCAGGGTGCATAGCGATTGAACTTGCTAAATATTATTCGAAATCAAAAATAACGGCTGTTGATGTTTGTCAGGCAACGCTTGACACGGCTATTGAAAATGCACAACGTCACGGCGTTTTAAATAAAATCAAATTCGTAAAATCTGATGTTTTTTCTAACGTGACGGGATTGTTTGACATAATTGTTTCAAATCCTCCATATATCCCGTTTTCTATGAAAATTCAAAAAGATGTTTATGACTATGAGCCTCATTCTGCTTTGTTTGCTGATGAAGATGGACTTTATTTCTATAAAAAAATTATTACAAAGGGTAAATCTTTTTTGAAAAAGAATAGTTTTATGGCGTTTGAGGTAGGGTTCAAACAGGGCAATGATGTCATGGACATATTTGAACAAAATGGCTATGTCAACATATCGTTTACA
>OMSS01000044.1 GCA_900313795.1 uncultured bacterium
ATAGGGATTGTTGGGCGGATAGATTTTCGAAAAAAGGAACGGATTTGTTCAAAAATTTAAAGGACGAAGGATATTCGATTTTTAGATTTGATATTCACAATGCAAAACTTGCTTTTGGCTGCAACGAGGCGTTTTTGGACAGAAGTCCTGCTGATTGCAAGGCGTTGCAAACTGGATTGAAGTTTAAATTAAATCTTGAAAATTTACCATCGAATATGCTCCCTGTTGCTGAATTAGAGGCTGTTTTGGGTGCATTTACTGCGTATTCTTTTGCAAAAGATATTGAAAATAAAAAGTGCAAAAAATTATTTGAATTTCACGATTTAGACGTAATCGGTTTCCGTCAAGGAGTTTGCTGATAACCATTCAAAACGTTGTCTATGCTTATGATTCCGCTATCAAACAAAAGTTGAACTTGTGCAATATTGTAGTCGGTAATATTTTCGGCAAGACCTACTTGTGCGTTGACTTTGAGACCTTGTGCCTGAATTACGTCAAGAAAGGTCGAAACACCTGCATTCATTAATTTTATTGAACTTTCTAAACTTTTTCCTGATGCAAAGACTTCTGTTCTCGAGGCTTCGACCCGTTCTTTTGCGGAAAGTGAATTTTGATTTGAAGTAATGATTGTTTCCTCAATGTCCCGTGTTTTCTGGATTAGAGTCATTTGTGCAGCCTTGATATTTTCCGTACTTGCTTTGACTTGTGTGATTGTTTCGACGCCCAAATTTTTACCCAAAGGGGCTGAAACGCTCAAGGTGAGTGCATTACTCGGGTATAGACCTGCTCTTGCTGTACCGTAACTTGCGTATGCGTAGTTTATATTAATGTCGGGGATAAATTCGGTGTAAAGTGCGTTCCTTTCTGCTTTTAAGGCCTCTATCCGTTTTCTTTCCGCTTCTAAGTCTTTTCTTGAACTTTTTGCGTATTCAACGAGTTTGTCGACAGGGCAATCGAGAAGGACTTTTTCTTTGACGACATTGTCTGCAGGGTATAGTGGGATAAAAATGTCGACCCCCATTATGTTTGCCAGTTTTGCCTGAGAAACTCTGATGACGTTAAAGGCGGTAATGTACTGTTGTTTTGCTTTTGCAAGTTCGGCTTCTGCTCTGTAAACGTCAAATTTTGTTCCGACACCGACGACGTATCTTGCTTGTGTCAAGTCATATTGTGCTTTTCGGTCAATTAAGTTTGTTTTATAAATATCGACTTCGACTTTATTTTGGAGAAGTTGGTAGTAATTTGTTGCGGTGTTCAAAATTACTTCTTCTCTAGAAAAATCTTTCAAAAGTTTAGCGGATTTGTGAAGGTTTTTTTGTTCTTTTACGTCAAAAAAAGTTTTTCCACGGTTAAAAACATTCCAATTTACCAAAATATAACTTTGGATAGGAGTTTCGTCAACTTCAGTGGGGACGATGTTTCCGACCAAAAATGTACCTTGTAAATGTTGGATACTGAAATAATATTTGAAATCGGGGAGAAACTTAGAGTAGGCGTTTCTTTCGAGCCATTTATATCTTTTTTCGATATGAGTTTTTTCTTTTACTCTATAATTGTTGTCAACGGCGATTTTCAGGCACTCTTCGAGGGTTACGGGGACTAATTTTATCTTCAAAAGTTCTTCAAGTTCTTTGTCGATTTTTTCTTGTTTATGTTTTTCGAAAGCGGGATTTTTGCCGAGGAGAGTTTCTTCGACAAAATCGTCTCTTTTGTAGTCCCAAATGTTGAGTTCATCGGCATTTGCAGGATTAGTAAAAAATAAAATTATGAATAAAAATATAAGGGCAATTTTTTTCATAATGCAACATTACGAAAAAATTTTGCTCGTTTGTAATATCCTTTTGGCTATATTTGGGGACTATTTCTTTTGTTCATGCATTTTGACTCGAACTTGGATGTCCTCTAATAATTTTCTGTTGATAGCGAGAAGGTCAGCAATTACGCCCAAAATAGCCGTTTGTACGCCGCAGAAAATCAAAATTACTGAGAAAATCAATGATTGTAAGTGATTTTCCGAAGAACCGTTTAAGATTGATAAGAAATATTTTGCCCAAATGAAAATGCCTGCAAGACAGAACACACCGCCGATTATTGCGAAAAATCTGAAAGGTCTGTAAATTATGAACATTCTCAAGACAGTGAAGGCGGACTTTTTGACGTAATCAAAAAGATTTTTGACTAATCTTGATTTACGGTAGCCGTCATTTGTTCTAATCGGCACGGATTCAATGACGAAGCCTTTTGCCTTGGATTGCATAATTGTTTCAATCGTGTAGGTGTAGTTGTCGAAAACGTTGATTTGCATTGCGGCTTTTCTCGAAAATGCTCTAAAACCGCTCGGTGCATCGTCTGTGCCTGTGCTGCTTAATAATTTTACAACTTTTGAGCCGATTTTTTGTAAAATTTTTTTAGCCAATGAGAAGTGCTTAATCCTGTCAACAGGGCGTTTTCCGATTACGATGTCTGCTTTGTTGTTTACAATTGGCCATATTAATTTACCGATATCGTCGGCGTTGTACTGGTTGTCGGCATCGATGTTTACGATTACGTCTGCTCCTGCGTTTATGCAGTATTGCAAGCCTAATGTGAAGGCTTTGGCTAAACCTTTGTTCGTCGGAAAGTTCAAAATATGCTCAACGCCGTATTCTTCGGCAATGTATTTGGTTCTGTCCGTGCTTCCGTCGTTTATAACCAAAATTTCGACTTCGTCAATCCCTTCGTACTCTCTTTTTATCGATGAAAGTGTCAATGGGAGCGAAATTTCTTCGTTATATGCGGGAATTTGTATTATAAGTTTCATAAAATTTTATTCTTTTTTATTTTAAATTTCCAAACAATGTTCTATAATTATTTATATTACCACAATAATACGAATTGGAACAAAATGTCTGATAAAAGAGTTTATTTGAATTTGTTTTTGATTATGCTAATCGGGCTGTTAATCAGATTGATGTCTATTGATAAGCCTTTCGGACTTTGGAATGACGAGTATGTAAGTTGGTATATTTCTCAAAAACCTTTGATTGGCGAATTTTTTGATGCTGTTTACAAAAATTGTCACATGCCATTTTATTATTTTTATTTGAAATATTGGACGGCGATTTTTGGTAATCAGGATTTGGCTCTTCGTGTGTCTTCGGTATTTCCGAGTATTTTGGGGGTTATGACGATGTTTTTTGTCGGCAAAAAACTCAAAGATTCGCACACTGGGCTTGTTTGTGCAATTCTGACTGCTTTTAGCGGATTTATGATTTATTTTGCTCAAGAGGTTCGCTTTTATTCAATTTTGTTCCTATTTTCGGCATTTGCTATTTTGGTTACGCTTAAATTGCTTGAAAAACAATCATATACAAATTATTTGCTTTTTTATATCTCGAACGTTTTGGTGATGTTTACCCATACAATTGGCTTCGTTTTTGTTTTTTTCAACTTTTTGACGGTGTTTTATTTCTTGAAAAAAGAAGAAAAAATTTCGGCAAAACAAATAACACTAATAGTGCTATCGACTGCAGTGACTATGCTTCCGCTATTTCCTTTTTTGTATAAAACTTTGACGGCAAGTTATCTTTCGCAATTCTGGTCGGATTTTTCTTTGACGAAATTATTTTTTGTTTTTGCTGATTATATTTCGCCGATTCAGATTAATATTGTTAATACACCATCGAGTTTGCTTTCGTTTTTGAGTAAAAACGGACATCTGAATTATGGGTATTTTATTTTCGCTATAATTCCTATGATTATTGCGTTTGTGAGTATTGTTAAAGCATTAAAAAAACTTGATAAAAATTTGAAGGCTATTTCTCTTATTGCTCTTGGTACGCTTGTTGTTATGGTGATTGCTTCTTTGTTGGGCAAAATGGTTCTTATAACAAAATATACGACAGAAATTTATCCGATTTTCATTGCTTTGGTTGCGGTCGGTTTGAGTTCGATTTCGCCGATGTTTTTGCAAAAAACACTATCTGTGTTGTTGTTCGCACCAATAGTGTTTTACACTGTCTTTAGTGATTATGCACCTCAAAAAATTAATCGTCTTGAAGGGCATAAAGCGGTTGCGAAGTTAATTCAAGATGCAAACTTGAAAAAAGGGGACAGCATTTTGCTGTTGTATTATGAGGATTATCGGTTTGAAAAATATGTCAAAATGGAGGATTTTTTTGTTGAATCTGTGACAAAATTCAATTTCCAATACCGATTAATGCACGAACCACCGCTACATTCTACGATTATGGCTGATGGAAAAAATATGTTTAAAGAATCATTTTCGAGCGGAGAATGTAAATTTTTCGATGGTTATTTGCATAGATTTTTCTTCAATCGTATGAAAAAAGGGGAAAAATTCGCTTTAATTTCGCTGAAATCGGTTGCGTTTGTTGACGAAGAAAAAATGACACAAACGCTTGAAAATCCACAAAAATATGAAAAAATTCCGTTTATGTTTTTGATTTTCAGCCATGTGGATAATTTGTCACATAAGTACGCAAACGCTGCATTGAAACCTGTTTTCAAGGAAGATGTCGGAAGTTGGGAAATTTCTGTTTGGGAAAAAATTTAGTCAGGAATTCCGATGTCTTTTGTTATGCTTTGAATTTGTTTTATGTTGCTTTTGAGTTCGGGAAAATCCTCGATATTGTTGGCTTGCAAGAATTCGAGTGCTGATTTTCTTGCCTGTTCTAAAATTTGTATATCTTTAGTCAGGTCGGTCAAATTGAGTTCGGGAAGTCCGCTTTGTCTTACACCTAAAAATGCCCCAGGACCTCTGATTTCAAGGTCTTTTTCGGCGATTACAAAGCCGTCATTTGTTTGTGTCATGATATGCAATCTCGTCATTGTGTCTTGGCTCGATGAGGATGAAATCAAGACACAGTAGGATTGGAGAGAGTTTCTGCCGACACGACCTCGAAGTTGGTGAAGTTGTGAAAGCCCGAACCTTTCGGCGTTTTCGATTACCATAACGGTTGCATTCGGCACATCGACGCCGACTTCGACGACGGTTGTGCTGACTAGAACGTCGTATTCCTTGTTTTTAAAGGCTTTCATGACCTTATCTTTTTCTTCGGGTTTCATTTTTCCGTGAAGAAGTCCGATTCTAAGGTCTGAAAATTCACCATTTTGAAGGTTTTCCGCCTCTGTTGTTGCGGCTTTTGCCGAAATTGTTTCAGACTCATCAATGAGCGGAAAAACGATGTAGGCTTGATGACCTTTCATAACTTCTGCTCTGATTAAATCGTGGGCTTTTTTTCGCTGAGATGCCCGCAATAAGGTCGTTTTAATCTCTTTTCTTCCTGCCGGAAGTTCGTCAATAATAGTCAAATCCAAGTCGCCGTGAACTGTAAGTGCTAAAGTTCTCGGTATCGGAGTTGCACTCATTGTAAGCATTTGTGGCAAAATAGCCTTGTTTTTCAGCATATTTCTTTGCTTTACCCCGAAACGATGTTGTTCGTCGATGATTACTGCACCAAGGTTTTTGAATTCGACCTTATCTTGTATAAGGGCATGGGTGCCAACGGCGATGTCGATTTGACCGTTTCGAAGGTCTGTTTCTAATTTTGTTTTCAACTTTTTCGGATTTGATGAAGTGAAAAGTTGAACATTCACCCCAAGTGGAGTGAGCATTTTGACAAAGTTGTTAAAGTGTTGTGCTGCAAGGATTTCAGTCGGTGCCATAATCGCTGCCTGATAACCATTTTCGATTGCAGCAAGTAACATCGTACAGGCAACGACGGTTTTTCCTGAACCAACGTCTCCTTGAAGTAGCCGTTGCATAGGCTTTTCAGAATTTATGTCATTAAAAATTTCATTAATTGCATTTTTTTGTGCGTTTGTAAGTTCGAATGGCAAACTTTTTATGAATCGCTGAACAAGCCCGTTGTCATTGACTTTTAAAGGAGAAACTTTGAGCGAATTTGTGTAATCTCGTTTTATCAAGCCCATTTTTATTTCGAGAAGGAATAATTCCTCAAAAACGAGGGTGGTTCTTGCTGTTTCGGCATCTTGAAAACTTTTGGGGAAATGGATTGCTTCAAGTGCTTTTATTTTGTCGGGAAGGGAAAATTTTTCTCGAATGTCGTCGGGAACGACATTTTTAATTTGATTTCCATAGTCGGAAAGAGCGTTGGCGACTGCTTTTCGAAGTGCTTTGATGTTCAAATTTTCGCAAAGTGCGTACACTGGGACGATTCTGCCTGCGTTGAGGTTGTCGTTTTCCATAAAATCGCCGTCAACGATTTGGTATTCGGGCTTTGAGAGGGTAAGTTTTTTTGAGTAGTTGTCAAATTTTACCCGACCAGAAACCATTATTTTTGAGCCTTGAGGAAATTGTTTTTTGTAGTGTTCGACCATAAATCGATTTGTGCTTGCGTAGAAATACGTTAATTCTAAACTGCCGCTTTCATCAGCAATTCTGACATTTACAACTGTCAATTTTCCTTTGCTCGTGAAATTTTTTACGCCGATGATTGTTCCAAAAATAGTCACGTCCTCGCCTTCTTGAAGGTTTCTAATCATCGAGCGAGACGAATAATCGATGTATCTTTTGGGATAATATGTTAACAGGTCATAAATTGTGTAGATGCCTATTTTATTCAATAATGATGCAGTTTTTGGTCCAACACCACGAAGGTATGTGACGTCTTTCAAATGGATATCGGTTTCGAATTTTTTTTCTTCTTTTTTTGTTTCTTCTTCAGTTTGATTGGGGTTCAATTCTTGTTTTAAAAGAGTTACAAATCGTGTGATAGTACGCTTTCTCGTGATAAAAGTGTCATAGGGATAAAATTCGAAAGCCGAAATAAGTGCTTCCCATTTGGGTTTTTTCCCTAATTTTTGGTAAATTTTTTTCGTTTCTTTTTTCATAAAAACGGAAAAAGGACACTCCCTGCCCCTGATGTCGATGTATTGGTGTTTCACCTCAATGTCGATTGCGGCTTGGAGTTTTTTGAGTTCGGATTTCGTCAAAAAATCCGTCATTCTTCATCTTGCTCCGTAACTCGAAGGACTTCGTAGACGTTGACTTTTTCACGTTTGCCCTTCATTTGAACATCACTGATTTTGATTACATCGGCAATGTCTTTTACGTAGGGGTATGTGTTTTCCGTGATTAAAAATTCCGTTTTGTATATGCGATTTGCTCTTTCAGCCCTGTTTGCAACATTTACAGTGTCCCCGATTACAGTGTATTCGCAACGTTCATCGTTTCCTATGTCGCCAAGAAATACTATTCCTGTGTTTACGCCAATTCCTGCCTGAATTTTTTCAAGACCTTGGGCTTCTTGAATGTGTTGAAAATTTTTCAATTTTTTCAATATGGCTTTGCCTGCTCGAACAGCATTTTTGGCGTGAACTTCTGGTGTTTCCCCACTGAATACCGCAAGTATGGCATCTCCAATAAATTTATTGATTACGCCGTCATGTTTTTTTATGACAGGAATTATTTCCTTAAAATAGTTGTTCAAAATTTCCGTGACTTCTTCGGCTGTATGTTGTTCTGCAATCGACGTAAATCCTCTGATATCAAGGAACATAACCGTTACATTTTCTCTTCGTCCGACTGTCGTCATAGGTTTATCAGAGTCAAGATTGTCCAAAATTGTGGGCGAAACGTACTTTGACACCTCGCTTTTGATTTTTTGTGTGGTTTTTATTTTTGTAATTTTTCCGCAAAAATATGCAAAAATGAAGATTGCTGTTTGCGAAATCAAAATTGCCATTCTGAAAAAATTTGGATTATGAATGTCGAACGCATAGTCGAAACAGTTGTAAATAGTGAGCAACAAGATTATGCTACCGACTGCGAGTGCCTTTGAAAAATCTTTTAAAAAATAATACGATGCTGCTCCGAAAAGCAACGTCATTGCTAAAGAAACATTCGAGTGGCGTTCGTTGAAAACAGGGATTGCGATGAAAATTATCGCAAGTGCTAAAAGTCCCAAAAATATTGATAAATGAATGATTTTATTGTTCTTTTTCATACTTAAAGTTCTATTTTCCCTTGTCTGAAAATTGTAGTTTGTTTGTCTGTAACCATTGCCACCGTTGACGGTTCGCCTGTTGCTGGGTCAAATTCGTCTTCAATTACTATATCAACGAGGTTTCCGAGTTTTTCAATTGCCTCTTTGTATGTCATTGCTGGTGTTTCTCCAGAAATGTTTGCACTTGTTGTCGCAAGTACATGCCCCTCAATTATATCGCATAATTTTTGAAAAATCTTATTTTTAGGAACACGAATTCCGACAGTTTCCTTTTTTGATGTGACGAAATAAGGCGTCATCTCTGATTTTTCAAAAACAAGGGTCAATGCTCCTGGAAAAAATTTTTCCATACAATTTTTCGCTTTTTCTCCCACATTTTTGACGTAAGGAAGAAGGTGTTTTACTTCGTTAGACATTAAAATCAAGGGTTTCGAGGTATCTCTATGTTTTAATTTATAAATTTTTTCGGCCCCTTTTTCATTATTGGGCAAACAACCAACGCCCCAAACGGTATCCGTCACATACGCAACAATACCGCCGTTTTTGAGTGTTTCATTTATGATTTTTTTATTTTCTTCTGATAGTTTCATTAATCTTTATTGCAACCTCTTTTATAAATTCGACCTTGAACAAATATGCGAAAATTACATAAATTATGCAACTTAAAATCAGCAAAACAACCGTTTTTATTGCAACTGTAAACCAGTTTGTATAATCCAGCGGAACAAGTTTATAAACAAACAAGCAAATTACATACGTT
>OMSS01000028.1 GCA_900313795.1 uncultured bacterium
CCGATTGAAACCAACAGTTGAAACACAAGAAAAACGACATTAACAACAATAATGCCGATTGTCCCATAAATTGAACATCAGGAGTAAAAACGAACTGACTTAAAGCAAAAAGAATGTTAGTGATTGCTGATATGACAAGTGAAATAACCATAAATTTATTGGCGTCCGCCTTATCAGCAAGCAAACCGTTGATAAACTTTCCTATTGCATAAGAAAAATACAACGCACTACCTAAAATACCTAACTGTATATTAGAAAATCCTAAGTCATCGCCCAATACAGGAAGTGCAACCGAAATATTTTTTCTCGTCAAATAAAATACCGTATAACCGACAAAACAAGTTGAAAAAATGTCAATTCTGCCACGTTTGTAGGCTTTTTGGACTTCTTCTTCATTCATTGTTACCGGTATATCGTTCGGCGCTTTGTAATAGTCAATAATCTTCTTAAACATATTAAAATCCAACTTTTTCTATTTTATAAACAATAAAATTATAATATAAAAAATTTTCTATTCAAACACCCACCCCAAAATAAAAAAAATGACCCAATCGGGTCATTATATAAACTCACACGGGGCAATCGCCCCACACTCTTTATTGTTCTTCATAAAAACTTTATTATGCTGCTTGTTTACCTTCTTCTTGCAATGAATTTCTTAAAACTTCAACGATTTGACCGTCCAATTTACCCTCCATAACGAACGAATCCATAATTACCAAAGCATCTTCAGAACTCATTGTTCCTTTATATGCTCTTTTTTCTGTCAATGCAGAATAAACATCAGCAACCGAAACGATTTTTGAAAGTTTATCGTTTGTCATCGAAGCAGCGGTGTGGTGGTTTCTAACGATTGACAATGCTTTCGAATCCATTCCTGTCGTTTTTAAAAGTTCGTAACCTATTCTGCTGTGCGTATTAACAATGGCTCTTTCTTCCGGGTTCAACTTACCATTTTTGTTAAGAATTTCTTCCGGAATCATGATTTTACCAAAATCATGGAAAAGTGAGCCGAGTGCAACCGCTTGTTTATCTTCCTTAGAAAGGTTCATCTTTTCTGCCAAAGAAACTGCAACTCTAACTGTTGTATCAACGTGGGAATCCCTTATATCCTTCAAATTGTTTATGCAAACAACTGCGTTAACACCCTTTTCCGCAAGAATTTCTTTAACGACAGGGGCATTTTGAAGCATAACTTCTACCGAAGCTTCCGTCATATACTTGTTCATCAAAGCATTCGGATTATATTTTGCTAAGAATTTTTCGTAAAGGACCTCAACAGGGTTCTTTTGACCTTGTCCGTTGTGCGAAAGTTTGTAGATATCTTGTTGAACTCTGTTTTGTGCATAATTGCCAAAACCATATCTCAAACGTGCTGCTTGGTTCGGTGCCGTTACGTTGATATTATTCAGTTGTACTTCTTGTACGTTCAATGGTCTATCCTAATATCTCTATAATCTCAAACAAAATATAATCATTTTGCTTACTTTTTTATAAAGTATTTGAACTCAAATTTATTGCCATGTTTGCCTTACATGTATATCCATGTCGTTACATAACTTTACAATCAACTTTACAAAAATATTTTTTGAAATATTGTATAGGCAAAATTCGCAAAATTTTAGAAAAAGTTTAGCGAAATTTTTTGTAAATCTAAATTTTTTTCGCAAAATTTTTGGTTAAATATTTTCAAGAAAAATTTTTCTAAAAAAAAATCCTCTCGATTTGAGAAGGATTTTTCTAAAATATTTTTCAAATTACAATTCAGCGAAGAACTTGACCGCCTTGTCGATTCTTGTTGCAGGTCGGTTAACAAGGTCGTTTTGTTCTTTCGTTAAATATATAATTTTTGTATTCGGGAAAAGTTTTTTCAACAATGTATTGTCAGATTTTGTGCTGACAACGATTACATCGGGATTTAATTTCAAAATATATTCAGCCGAAACCGCAGGATAGAACGCCATCAAATCAGCAGTTACAGACTTTTGCCCCGAAGTTTTAATAATATCAGAAATAAACGACTTGCTCCCGATTGTGATTAACGGATTGAGTTGAATGAGATACAAAATCTTTTTCGGGTGAGATGTTTTTGTTGCCGAAACTTGCGATTTCAAATTTGCAACAACCTTTTTCGAATTGTCGACCTTACCTGTCAACTGCCCCATAGCAAGGATTGTGTCATAAATCGAATTTACAGAATTCATCTTGTAAATTACGGGCTTTGCTCCGATTTTGTCGAACTTTTGAGCAGCAGAAGCCGCACCATCAGCGAGCAAAACATAATCAGGGTGAAGTTCTAAAACCTTTTCTTTATTCAAATAATACGCATTTCCAACCTTAGTCTTTTGCTTCGCCGCAGCAGGATAATTACATTCTGTCGAAACACCCACCAAATCAGTATCAGCACTGATTGCGTACATAATTTCTGTCAAAGCAGGTGAAAGGCTTACAAAAGTTTTTGCACTTGCAAAATCAACCGCAAACATAACAACCATAATGCTAATCAAAAATTTTGAGATAAATTTTTTCATTTTCAAACTCCACATTGAAGGTTAAACCAAATATTTTTTGCAAATTTTCTTTTGTGAAAAATTCGCCTCTATTTCCTTGCAAGACAATGTTTTTCGAAATTCCGAGAAAATAATCGCCATACTCAGAAGCAAGATTTAAGTCATGAGTAATCATAACACAAGTCATGCCTTTTTTCGTTAAATTTTTCAAAATTTTAGAAATTTTAACCTGATTTTTCAAATCCAAATTCGAAGTAGGTTCGTCCAAAAGCAAACAATCAGCCCCTGAAACAAGTGCCACAGCAAGATTTGCGAGTTGAAGTTCGCCAGAACTCAACTTTTCAACAAAAATATCTTTTCTATCCAAAAGTTCAAGAGTATCAAGTGTTTTAAGCACTTTTTCTTTTTCAGATTTTGTCGTAAACCACTTGAAACAATTCGAATAAAATGCAGATAAAATATACTCAAAAAGCGTTATACCAACAGGATATGATACCTTTTGAGGAAGGAAGAAAATCTTTTGGCAATCAGATTTAACCTCTGCACCCTCAACCTTCATCTCACCTGAAATAATTTTTAAAAGTGTTGTTTTACCTGTACCATTCAAACCAGTAATCATAGTCAATTCGCCGTTTTTAGCCGTAAAATCGAGACCTTCATACAAAACTTTTTCATCAAAAGCCAAAGTGAGATTTTTAACACTAATCATTGAGCAATCCCCCTTTTCTGACCAAAAAATATACGAAAATCGGAGCACCAACAAACGCAATCACAAGCCCCAAGGGGATTTGAAGAGGATAAATAATTATTCTCGCAACAAAGTCCGACAATAAAATAAATATTGCACCGATTAAAACATTAGCAAAAAAAGCATACCGATAATCAACGCCGACAAGCATTTTGGAGATTTGAGGAGCAATAATTCCGACAAAACTCAAAATTCCCACCGTCAAAACACTCATGCCCGCCAAAATCGAAGATAACACAATCAGCACAACATTATAAACTTTTCTTCGGTTTTTAAGTTCCGGAAGAAAATCATCTTCCAATCGCAAAAAATTCATCTTTGGCATCATCAACGCCGAAAAAGCAAGTATCACAAGAAATAACACAAATAGTGTCAAATCAGATAATCCTGTATTTTCAGAAATATTTCCTGTCAAAAGATAAGTCAAAACGTACGTTCTATCGGGATTTGTGAGCAAAATAAATGAAATAATAGAACTTGCAAACATATTGACGGAAAGTCCAGTGAGAATTAATTTTGTGACAGAAAATTTTCCAATTCCGCAGAATAAAATCACGAACAAAGAAGCCAAAAGAGCACCAACGAAGCCGAAAAGAGAATATGCAAATCCGCTAAAAAGCAGCACGGATAGGACAATTCCGAGACCTGCACCTGCAGATATACCCGTGATAAAAGGTTCAGCAAGTGGATTTTTTGAAACAGCCTGAAGCATCATGCCCGAAAGAGCGAGGCAAGCACCTGCAATCACGGCTTTTACGACCCTTGGAAACCTCAAAACCTCAAGCAAAATACTTTCAGTATCATTACCGAGAGCGAAAGATTTTTTCAAAAGAGAAAGACCAAAGTCATTATGCCCTGCGAAAGTGGCTAAATAAAGGGCGATTAAGAATATCAGCCCTAAAATAAATATAGTGAATATTTTCTTTGATTTGCACATATTTCCTCATAAAAAAAGCCCTGCCCACGGGCAGGCAAGGCAATTATAGCATGAACTAAAGATTTTCTTTTGATTTTTCCGGCAAGTCGTATTTTACGAACAAACCGACTCTGAAATTCAAACCTGAGCGATAGATTTTTCCGCCAACACCGCCGTAGTGGTAACCACAAGCGATTTTTTGGTTCAAGAGATTATACAAATCTCCTTGAAGGTAGAATTTCGCATCTTTCCAAGTGAAAAGTCTAACGAGACCGCCGAGGTTAACATCGACGTAGCCTGAAAGTTTTTTAGTACCGTTAGCATCGTAATTTCTTGCGTCACCGCCTTCAACGCCTACATAAGCACTGAATCTTTCAACAGGTGTCCAAACGATTGTACCGTTAACTCTGTTTTTCGAAACGAGAGGCACTTGTGAGTGAGTTTCTTTGTTTTCGGCATCTGTGTAGGTATAATTTACAACGAACTTGAATTTTTCATTCGGTTTCCAAGTAATTTTACCTTCATAACCGCTCATATTGACTTTTGCCATATTTTTATACATAGGATAATCATATCCGATGTAATTTTTGTATCTGCTATCAAAGTAGCCAAAGTCGAAACTCAATTTATCATCAAAGAAACTTTGGTTGATACCAACGTCCCAAGAATTTACACGTTCAGGGTCGAGGTTCGGGTTAGGAAGATATCCATAACCTGCAAAGCCGTATCTTTGGTACAAAGTCGGGTTGTTAACGTTCATACCCCAACTTCCACGCAATGTTGTTTTTGCACCTTCAAGTTTGAATGTCGGCAAAACTAATGCACCAGATGCGTTCGGCATTACCCAAGTACCATATTTTGAGTTCGTCATCATTCTTGCACCACCACGAATGAACAAGATATCTTTAATGTTAATACAATCTTGTGCATAAACATCGTGTTGTTGCGTGCTTGCACTCTCTGAAGCCATATCAGTTGCTCCAAAACGTGCATGTTCGATTTCATAGTTGTAACCTACTGACAATTTATTCCAATCAGCAAGTTTGATATTTTGTTGAGTTCCGAGGTTAAATCTTGTTCCATTATATGTTGAAGTTGATGCAGGATCTGTCATTGTCCAGCCCCAGTATGTATAAGGACCATATTCACCGTAATGTGAAGTATATTTTGAATTAAATACATTTGCATGCAAATCATAATCCCACTTGTCGTTGACTTCATGTTTCCAAGTCAAACTGTCTGTAAAGTAGTGGTTTGTAGCATAATCATCAAGTTTATCAGGGTGAATTCCCATCCAATCGTGATCCGGGTTAGTTTCCATAAACTTTTTAGCACGATTGTATCTTGCAATGTTACGGATTTCAGCCTTTCCGTCCAAAACTCTCAAACCATAGTTCGTTACGACGTTGAGGTTATTGTAGGAATTATTTCCCTTCATATCATAACCTTCGTATTTCGTACCATCATCGGTCTTGAACCAAGTTACGGCTGTGTAATGGTCGAACTTGTCGCCACCACCCATAACTGCAAATCTTTCCTTAAACGAACCATAACTTCCAAACATAGACTCTGCTTCGGTTCTCAATCTTCCCGAACCACGTCTTGTTTGCATAGCAACGATACCGCCTGATGCTGTATGACCAGCGATTGTACCATTTGCACCTCTTACAACTTCAATTCTTTCATAATCATCGGAGAGCAAGAAGTTTTGGATTTCTGTTGTTCTTGCAGTACCTTCGACTCTGTCTATTCTGACGCCGTCAATCGTGAATAAAACTCTATCAGAACCACGAATCATAAGTTTTGCAGGTTGTCCCATACCGCCAGAACCTTGACCATAAGTCAAACTCATCGTTTGGTTCAAAAGTTGAGAAATAAACGGTGAATTTTGGTCTTTAATATCTTCTCTTGTAATAATATCAACGCTTGCACCTGAAGTTTTTGCATCGGCTGCGTAGTTGTTCAACGTGTAAATTTGCTTGTCGGTCAAATTTCCGTACAAGACTTTTTTGACTTCTGACTCTTGACCGTCATCACGCATATCCGAATCCGTAATAGCGTAAGCAGGCAAATTGGCAAGCATTGCTGCTGACAACAGAGCCGTCAAAATTTTGCTTTTCATAACTTTCCTTTACTATTCTGTCCTAACCGTGCAACAATCGTGTTTCAGCAAAAAATTGCCGCACCTTTGGAGATATTTACAGAATTAAAAATCTCCTGTCTCGAGGTAACCATATCGATAAGCATTCCGACTTTAACGGCTGCGGACCAGTGAGGGACTTACACCCTTTCTTTCCTTATCGGGTAATTCAAAATATATAATATTATTGTTAAAATATTTTGTCAAATACTATTGCAGTTCTCGAAAAAACCGCTATAATAAAATTCGGAGTTTATAGAAGGAGTAAAATTATGTGTGCATTGTGCGAAAAACTTAAAGAGTATCAACTGACTATTTTGGCAGTCATTCTTGCGTTAGGCTTGATTATTGCAGTCGCAATCGGTACTAAAAATATCACTCAACGTGGAATTTATATGACAGGTTCTGCAGAAGAAATCGTCACCGCTGATTCTGCAACTTGGTCAATTTCTATCAACACAAAAAGTCCGACCTTAGGCGGTGCTTACAAACAAATTCAGGCACAAATTCCCGTAGTAAAAAAATTCTTGCTCAATAACGGCATTGCAGAAAACGACATCTCAATCGAACCTGCTTCTTACTGGACATCGAACAAAAGACTTCCAAACGGCAACATCACTGACGATATCGCCGCTTACAACTACTCACAAAACGTAAAAGTTAAATCAAACGATGTTCAAAAAATTAAAAAATTATCAACTGACATCGAAGCCTTGAGCGAAAAGGGTATCTTAATCAACTCACAAAACCCTGAATATCAATATTCTAAACTTGCAGATTTGAAAGTTAAATTGCTCGAAAAAGCCTCACAAGATGCTAAACAACGTGCAAATTCAACCCTCAAAGTCAACGGCAACAAAACAGGTAGAATTTTATCAGTAAAAACTGGCGTGTTCCAAATTACCGCTCCAGATTCATCAAACGTAAGCGATATGGGAATCAACGACTCATTCACAATCGATAAAAAAGTCACCGCTGTTGTTAACGTAACTTATGAAATCAAATAATTTTTTAAAATTATCGGGCGAACTCTTTAGAGTTCGCCCTTTTTACACCTTCACCATTCACAAATTTATTTTTAACTAAACGGCTTACATTTTTAAAATCAAATTTTATTATTCATTTTTCTATCACGTTGTATAATTGTTTTTGTCCAAAGAGTAAACGATAATGGCTCGAAAGGAGAATTTTATGACAGAAGAACATCAAAACGAAAATATAGAAGAAAATAAAGAACAAAATACCGAAAATCAGGAATCCATAAAGGTTTCTAAACCAATTTCAAGCAACAAAAATATTTTCAAATACATCGGAATTTTGGTTGCTGTATTTTTGGCAACATTTTGTGCTGTTTACGTCATAGTCGATATGAATATGAACAGGCTTGGTTTTACACCGTTTGTTGTCGGTTTCCAACAATTTGAAAAAATCTTTGACGAAGATTCAAAATACGTTGAACAAAACTCACCCGCACCCGTCAAAATAGAATCAAAATCAGACAAATACATCATTTCCGTCAATCTGAAAACCTTCGACAATGATCCAAACAATCTTGATATCGAAATTGCCGAAAATGGAGTGAAAATCACAGGCAAAGTCATCAAAAATGACGGAAACGAAACAAGAGAAAGTTCTTTCTATCAAAGTGTTATGTTCCCAAACAAAATCAATGATGCTAAGGCAACACAAGAACACAAAGGCAACAAATTAATCATAATGTTACCGTTTAAAAAATAATTTTTAATTTTTTAATACAAACATTTTCGCCCGTAAATAAAATTGCGGGTGAACTTTTTTGTGTTAGTATGTTTGCTAAGGAAAATAAGAATGGCAACAAAAGAATTAACAAACGGGCAACCGTTAAAATTAATATTAGAATTTATGTTTCCTATTTTTATAGGCAACCTTTTTCAACAATTATACAACTTTGCAGATGCAGTCATCGTAGGCAGATACGTTGGGATTAAAGCACTTGCAGCAGTCGGAACAACAGCACCGTTGTTATTTTTTATCATAAGTTTTATCTTTGCCTCAACGCAAGGATTTACGGTCGTTTTGGCACAACGGTTTGGGGCAAAAGATTACGATATGGTACGCAAATCCTTAACGACATCTGTTTATCTATCAGGTGGCTTAATGATATTTATGACGATACTTTCGACCCCATTTACATACCAAATGCTATCGTTTTTGAGAACTCCTACAGACATTATTGATATGGCAAATACATACTTGTTCATTATGTGTGCAGGTATTTTTGCGACAGTTTTTTACAACTTGTCCTCGAACGTCATCAGAGCATTAGGCGACAGCAAAACACCGCTTTATTTCTTGATATTTTCTTCATTATTAAATATCGTTTTGGCGGTATTATTCGTGACGAAATTCAAGTGTGGCGTTGCTGGGGCAGGTTTTGCAACAGTTACGGCACAATTTTTCGCAACCTTGTTGTGCGTCGGCTTTATGTTTTGGAAATTTCCTATCTTGCACCTCAAAAAAAGTGACTGGAAAAGCGACAGAGATTTTATGCTCGAACACTTGCGAATAGGGATTCCGATGGGATTTCAAATGTCAATTTTGACACTTGGAATTTTGGCTCTTCAATACGTTTTGAACGGCTTAGGCTCAATCGCAGTTGCTGCATACACAACTGCAATGAGAGTTGACCAAATTTTCTCTCAAGTCTTTCTCGCCTTGGGTGCAACAATGGCAACATACACAGCACAAAACTTTGGGGCTAACAAAATCGCTCGAATTAAGCAAGGTGCAAAATCTGCACTTGGCATAGTTTTGAGCGTAACTGCTTTTGCAATCATCGTTTTGACCTTCTTCTCACAAGATTTAATCAAAATGTTTATGAGCGAACCAAACGAAGAAGTCATCAGATTGGGGGTAATTTATCTCCACATTATTATGGTATTTTTTGTTTTCCTCGGTCTGCTTTTGCTTTACAGAAACGTTCTTCAAGGTATGGGACAAGTCGTCGTTCCCTTGATGTCTGGTACAACAGAATTGATTATGAGAACTGTATTCGCCTTCGTTTTCGGTATAAAATATGGCTTCGTCGGAATTTGTTTTGCAACACCTGCGGCTTGGATTGGGGCAACAATCGTACTTTTCGGCGGATATAAAGTTAATCTGATTCGCATTTTGAAAAACAGAAGAAAAATTTCATAATAAAATTCTAAAATTTACGCAAAAAAATTCTTCGCCATTTGACGAAGAATTTTTTGAACTACCTATTCGAACTTAATTCGTCCGTCGCTCTTAATTACAAGCGGCTTACAATTAGGATTTTTCAAGAAATAATTGATTACGATTTGATCTTTATCATAATCATATTTTTTCAAAACTTTCGCATCTTTCAAAGAGAAGAATTGGTCTCCGCCAGCCAAAAGATAATCGTCATATCCGACCTTGAAAATCTTTGTGTCAGACGGATTTCTTACATCAAGTTCAACCATTTGACCATCTTTGCAAACAGCAGCCTGAACAACTTTTCCTTCCTTCGAAAGTGTGTAATTCATGCCCGAAACTTGAAGAATAGACGGCTTCAAATCAGGTGCAACAAGCGAAGAACCGCCGTGATTTAACGCATCAATCAAACGTCTTTCAGAAAGTTCGACAACACACATTTTATTTTTGAACGGGAAAATTCCGCCGATATCTCTTGCTGTAAAATCACCCAAATCCAAAGAACCACGGAAGTTTGCAGAATTCATCAAAATAATTTCTGCCCCTGTTTCTTGGCGAACAATATCCAAAAATACTTCAGAATAACCGTTTTCCTCAACGTTCATTCTGTCAGTCAAAACAGGAACTGACTCAACCTTGCCCAAAACGGGAGATTGCCCCAAAACGATGTCCGCAGTAGTCGTCATAAGCAAACTTTTGTTGTATTCACTCGTTTTATAAACGTTGTTTTGAGCCTTAACGATGACACCGTTTTTGTCGTATTCGACATTCAAAACGCCGAAATTTTTACCGTCACGACCTGCTTGCGTAATAACAACAGGCTCGCCAATCGGTGAATATTGAAGGTTTTT
>OMSS01000091.1 GCA_900313795.1 uncultured bacterium
AATGTTTTTGATTGATATAAATGGTCAACTTGTCGCTTCGTTTGCCTTTAACGCCCTTACGCCAGCCAAGAGCATCGAAAGATGCGTATTTCGGATTTAATTCTGAAAGATCTTTGAATTGAACTTCAATCGGTTTGTGAGTTGGATTGTTGCCCAAAATTGCATTGTGGGAGAAAACTCCGCCACGAGTGTCTTTCAGAAGTTCGAGTGCTTCCATAATTCTCGTTTCTGAGGTAACTTTTTTGTATCTTTCTCGAAGTTCGTCCTCGTTAAAAGAGAGAATTTCGCTTTGAACTTTTTGACTTTGAGCCTTATCATTTTCGTCAAAATCTATTTGTGTCGGTGCTCCTTTAGGTGCTTTGCCAAAAGCACGAGTTGGTTTCGCTGGAGGTTCGGATTTTGTTTTTGGTTTTTGTTTTTGAACTGTCTTTTGTTGACTTTTGGGTGCTTGAGCAGTTTCTAAAAAAGCACTGTAATCGCTTACGTCCGTGCTGTCGAGCAGGGAATTTTGCATTTTTACAAGGACGTTTTGGCTACTTTTAAGGTATGGATTTTTTTTCAAAATTTGAGACCAAATTGCGACTTGAAGTTGTTCTGCTTCGATTAAATCGTCCTCTGTTTTGTTTTTGTTTACGAGGGCTTCTCTTGCAATAATTGGTGCGATTGCGGCAGCAGGAGCAGAGATGAATTTGTCGTTAATTCTGATTTTGTATTTGTTTCCGACAAAAGAACTTAGTGCATCTTTGTTGCTGATTGATTTGTCTTTTGAAAAATTCGAAAACACAATCGTAATCGGGTGAGAGGTCTTGTTTTGACCAAAAATTGAACGATAAGAAAAATCGCCAGCAGTGCCTTTTAAAAATTCGCAAGCCTCAATCAATTTGTCACTTTTGGTGATTTTTGAGTATTTTGCTCTTAATTCCTTCGAAATGTTCATCGTCGGAATGACGGTTTTGTCGGCGGTTGTTGTGCCTGTGTTATTTTTAACCTCTGGAACATGGGGCATGTAAGGTTCGTATTGGGGAATGAATTGTGGTTTTGTAAAAATTGTATCCCCGTCCTCATCAGCATTTACGGCTGTTCTTTGGGTTACAGAAGTCTGTTCTTTGGTAAGTTTGTATTTGTTCGTGCCAAAGTCCGAAGCGGTTGCAAATGTACTTGAAAAGGCAATAACGATTGCCGAAATTAATATTTTTTTCACTTTATTCTCCATAACAAACATTATTACCTATTTTTTTTATAAGGACAAATTATGAAAAAACAAACCGAAAAAACTTTACAAAAATACAACTCGAGAAAAGTATGTTATAATTTTAAAGTGAATTTTATAAAGTGAAAAATTATGGCACAAGGTTTTAATGATAATTTATATTTAATCGATTTAAGTTACTTGAATACGCCTTCAGAGGTGGTTTATGACTTGAGTTCGATTCTTGAGGCAGAGCATGCAAGAAACCAAAGAATTAAATTGAAATTGGGCAAAGTTGATTTTAACAAATCTCAATTATTAAGCATAAAATCGCTTATCGAAAGTATCAATTCGACAGTGGCGATTGTAGAGGGAAAATCTGATATTACAAGAAATGCGGCAATTTCGGCTGGTTTGGTTTACCAAAATTCTAACGATATGGTTCCAGATATTGCATTTACTTCAAGCGACGTAAAGTTAGAAGATACAACGGTTTACACCGAAGTTAAGCCCGAATTGTTCCCCGATGTTTCTCCTGTTAAAGAAGAAGTTGAACAACAAAATGAAACCGAAAATACGGAAGAACATCAACAAAATCAAGATGTTCAGCCACAAGTGACATATCAGCCAGAAGGAGAATCTGTTGAACTTCAAACCCAAAAATTCGAAACTACGGAAGAAAATTTGAAGTTTGAAGATAACAATCAAAATTGGGTTGAGGAACAATCACAAGTTCAAAGTTTTGAGGAAGGCTTTTCGAATAATAATTGGGCAAAACCGCAAAGTGACGATAATTCCGACGAAAATAACGGCAATGAAAAAGTTGATATGTTGTTTGGAGAAGA
Source organism: uncultured bacterium (assembly GCA_900313795.1). Classification (GTDB taxonomy): domain Bacteria; phylum Cyanobacteriota; class Vampirovibrionia; order Gastranaerophilales; family Gastranaerophilaceae; genus RUG841. The sequence continues at coordinate 2,035 of OMSS01000091.1, forward strand.
TGAACCTCAAAATCAACAGAATCAAAATAATCAGGACAATCAAGATAATCAAGGCGAAGTTCACAATAATGACGAGCAACCTCAAGAACAGCCGCAAGAGCCTGAAAATAAAGAGATGCCGCCAGTTCCGTTTGCGGAACATTTTGAAGCAAAGAATGACAATTCCGACTTGATGGTCAAAGATGAAGAAACGACGGGCATTAAGAAACTTGAGGATATTCCTTTGGATATTCCGAAACCCGAAGAAATTCAGGAAGAACTTGACGTTATTTACAGTGCTGAACGTAAGTTGGAAGATGTTTTTGCGACGACAGGCTTGAAGGAAGAAAAATTCCAATCTCTCAAGGAAACACCAGTTGCCGAAGAAAAGGAATACACGCAGTATGACTTTGAATTAGAGGCATTTCCGACGAAATATTTAAAGCAAACGATTTGTGCTGGTCAGTTCATTTCGTTTGAGGGAAATTTGGTTATCATTGGTGATTGTCATGAAGGGGCTGAAATTTCGGCATCAGGCGACATTACCGTTTGGGGAACGCTTTCAGGGTCTGCTCATGCGGGCAAAAATGGCAATGAAAAATGCAAAATTAGAGCGTTAAAAATGAATGCAAGTCAACTTCGGATTGCAAATTGTTATGTTAAACGTCCTGCTGCACTTGAAGAGGGCAATGTAAGCACAGTGCCTGAAGAAGCGATGATTTGCAAGGGCGAAATCGTAGTTTATAAAATATATAAATAAGGAAATTCAGATGTACGGAATAATATTGGCAGGCGGTTCGGGCAGTAGATTATGGCCTTTAAGTAGAGAATTGTGTCCGAAACAACTTTTAAAACTTGATGGCGAAAACAGCCTGTTGCAAAGCACTTTCAAACGTTTGTGCCGTTTTATTGACCCTGAAAATATTATTTCTATTACGAACATAAAACACGCAAATGACGTCAAATTTCAACTTTCAAAAGTTTGCGGCAACTCGGTCGTTTTGTCAGAGCCGATTGCGAAAAACACAGCACCTGCAATTGCAGCAAGTATCGAGTATTTCAAGCAAATGAAAGACGAAAACGAAGTCGTTATTATTGTGCCTTCTGACCATTTGATTAAAGATTTGGAAAAGTTTGAAAATACAGTCAAAACCGGCTTGAAGGCTGCTGAAGAAGGCAAAATCGTAACGTTCGGTATTCAGCCGACATATCCTGAAACAGGTTATGGCTACATAAAGACAAAATCTGAGAATGACGGGATTTTTGACGTTGATTGTTTCGTTGAAAAACCTGATTTGAAAACAGCACAAAAATACCTGCTCGAGGGTAATTATTTCTGGAATAGCGGCATTTTTATGGCAAAAGTTTCGACTTTGCTCAAGGAATTTGCACATTACCAAAAAGAAATTTTTGAAAATCTTTCAAAATTAAATTACAAAGAATCTATAACTATCAAATATGGTGTATTTGAGGATATGCCATCGATTTCGTTTGATTATGCAATTATGGAAAAATCGAACAAAATTGTACTTTGCAAATTGCAATCCGACTGGAGCGATTTGGGTTCGTGGCAATCTTTGTATGATGTTACCGAAAAAGACAGTAACGGTAACGTTTTAGAGGGTAATGCGATTGTTGAGGACGTTAAAAATTCGTTCATTTATACGGATAAAAAAATTGTTGCTGCAATCGGACTTGAGAATGTTATTTTGGTAAACACCGAAGATGCCGTCCTTGCTTGCAAAGCGGACTATTCGCAACAGGTAAAAAATGTTTTTGAAAAACTAAAAAAAGATGACGATAAGGCACATTTGATTCACAAAACTGTGTTCAGACCTTGGGGCTGGTACACTTGTCTTGCAGTCGGAGAGGGCTATTTGACGAAAGTCATTTGCGTTTCTCCGAAACAAAAACTCTCAATCCAATCTCACAATCATCGTTCGGAACACTGGGTTGTCCTCGAAGGGCATGCCAAGGTCGTTTTGAACGATAAGGACTATTTACTTGAGGCTGGTCAAAGTATCGATATCCCTGTTCAGGCGAAACATTCGCTGCAAAATCCTTACGAAGAGGAATTGAAAATCATCGAAGTCCAAAAGGGCGATTACATTTCAGAGGACGATATTATCCGCTACGAGGACATTTACGGCAGAGTTTAATATTAAAAAATTAAAAAAGACGGACTTTCAAATCCGTCTTTCTTGTTTATAAGTTTTCGATAATCCTTGCTATGCAAGCATCTTGGCTTCTTACCCAATCTCGGTACGAAATTCTCATAACTTTCATTCCAGAGCGTTCCAAAATTAGTTGTTTTTTGATGGGTGAAATATTCGTTTTGACTTCGTCTTTCATACCGTCACATTCGACGACGATTGATTTTCCGTCGGAGTTGGTGACGAGAAGGTCGCACTTAAATCCAGCAGAGACGTAGCCGCCTTTGACGTCGAGACCTTTTGCTTCCAATGCTGTTGCGACATCTTTTTCGAAATCGTTATTGAAAGAGTTTATGTAGCCTTCTGTTTCGACCAAATGGCGTTGTGCCTCGTACGTTCTGATGTGTTCGATGTAATCTCTCATCAAACCTGCTGAAAAACTGTCAGGGTCTTTTGAGAGGAACGAAATGCACTGTTTTCTTGCACGAGTAACGGCAACGTTGAACAAATTCGGCTTTTGTAAGAATGCCAAACTTTGGGTAAAACTATTGTCTGCAATCGCCCAAGACATAATGATAATGTCACGTTCGTCCCCTTGAAAAGTGTGTGCTGTGCCGACATCAACGAGGTGACGTTGAAGCGTTGCATCTGAAAATGCCTTCATTAGTGACTTTTTGATTGCCTCAACTTGACTTCTGAACGGCGAAATTATGCCGATAGAAACAGGTTTGTAATTTTTATCGTTCTTTTTGGCTTCGTCTCGAATGATAATTTCGTGCAATTTTTCAACAATAGCCTCGATTTCGGGGATATTTCTCGTTGCATCGCCGTCAACTTTTCCGTTTTCGACTCTGCAAAGTTCCAAAACCTTTATGCTGTCGTCGTTTTTGGTCATAATTCTGAGACCACCGCCGTAAAATTCTTTGTTGCTAAAATCGATAATCGGAGGCAAACTTCTGAAATGTTCATCGAGCAAAACAGGCGTCATACAATAATATCCTGCCAAATCGAACATCGAATTTGTTCTGAATCTCCACATTAATCGGTATTTGTCAGGGATATCGTATTGGCTCAAGAATGATTGTTCTTTTGCGTTTTCAAGGAATGATAAGTGGGGTAATTGCTTGTCATCACCGACGATTACGGCTTTTTTTGCTCGGAATAAAATCGGGCTACAACTTGCGATATCGCA
>OMSS01000013.1:0-15400 GCA_900313795.1 uncultured bacterium
GTTGCAAATTTCAACCGTAAGATTGTCTTGAATTGAACCGGTTTCAATTTCGTTTCCGCATACACATTTGATAACTGTCTTTTTGTAATCCGGATGAATATCTTTTTTCATGATTTTTCCTCTACTTTTTGAAAAACTTTTCTCTTTGATTATATACACCTAAAAAAATTATATCAAGTAAATTGTAATTTTTTATTCATGTTTTTGTAAAAACATGTTTAATAATCCAAATTTTGTGGTATTATATCATGGCAGAAGGTGTAAAGAAGAAAACAGGAAATAATATGAAAACAAAGAAAAAAGCAATGACAATGGCAGAAGTTTTGGTCTGTCTTGCGATTGTTGGTATTTTAACAATGTTATTGATTCCTATTATCAGCAAAACAACGCAAAATAAAGAAAAATTCCTTTACAAAAAAGCAATGAACACGATGCAAAACGCAGTTTCAGCAGTTATGAACGAAAACGGTGTCGTTAACTCGTCAAACTTCTGGCCGGATTTGAGTGACAACGGTGGCGATTTGCAAAAAGCAATCGGTTCAAAAATGATTCTTATGGGCGGTTACGGCGAAGGTACGTCATCTGATAACCCGACATTCCGTTCTAACGACGGTATGATTTGGTGGGATTTGCCCAAACAATGGCCGGATGGTGAAGATCACATTGATATCACAGTTGACGTAAACGGTGAAGGTGGTCGAAACATCGCTACTTCCGCTGATGAAAATAGCAATGTAGTTAATCCTGACCGTTTGAAAATTCGGTTGATGAAGGACGGACGTGTTATCGTTCCTATGTACGATGATTCTTCTGATACAGACTATGACTGGTCATTCGAACGTGAATACTTGTTATCTCAAGATTTGAAAAACGTTACAACTGACCAAAATGACTTGTCAGGCGATTCGAAACGTATCCGTGGAAATTAATCACAATTTTTCAAAACAAAAAGACTCGAAAATTCGAGTCTTTTTTTATGCTTTTAGTTTATTATCCTAAAAAAGGATTGTATAAGTTTTCTGCTTATGTTATCATCTTCCATAATCATTCAACTATCATTAAGAAAGGACTATTTTAATGGAAGCAAATGAAAAAAAAGCAACAATCGGTATTATTGGCGGAACAGGTTTCTATTCTTTCTTTGCAGGACAAGAAGTTGAAGAAATCAACATGGAAACTCCTTACGGCAAACCGAGTGACACTATTACAATCGGAACTATCGGACCTCACAAGGTAGCATTTTTGCCTCGTCACGGTCTCGACCACAGATTTCCACCCCACTTGGTAAATTACAGAGCAAACGTTTGGGCTTTGAAATCTTTGGGTTGCGAAAGAGTTATTTCTCCTTGTGCTGCAGGTAGTTTCCAAAAACACGTTGAACCTGGTTCATTCGTTGTTCCTGACCAATTCGTTGATTGGACAGATGGACGTAAAAGCACTTTCTTCGAAGGCCCGAAAGTAATTCACGCAAGTGCTGCTAATCCTTACTGCCCTGAGTTGCGTAAATTGGCAATTGATGCTGCTCACAAAAACGGCATCAAAGTTCACGAAACAGGCACAGTTGTTACTATCAACGGTCCTCGTTTCTCAACAAAAGCAGAATCTCAATTCTTCACAAGACAAGGTTGGGAAGTTGCAAGTATGACTCAGTTCCCTGAAGTTCATCTTGTTAAAGAACTTGATATGTGTCCTGTAACAATCGCTCTTATCACTGACCACGACTGCGGTTTGGAAGGTGACGTTGAACCTGTTACACACCAACAAGTTTGCAAAATCTTCAATGAAAACATTGACAATCTTAAAAAGATGTTGGTAACTTTAATTGAAAGTATTCCTGCCGACAGAGCAAACTGCGATTGCATGAACACTTCCAAAACATCATAGTTATTTTTTAAAAACTGTCGCCGCCAATCGGGGGCGACAGTTTTTTATTTAAGGAGAAAATTTTGGGCATTACCATTTACAAAACAATATTAAATCTTTTCAACGCAACTTATTTCATTTTGGTCGTAGGTTGCCTTTTGACGTGGTTGCCCAACATCAACTGGTACAATCAACCGTTTAGATTTATCAGACAATTTTGCGATTTCTTCTTTCTCCCTTGCAGAAAAATTGTGCCGCCGATTTCAGGCATTGATTTTTCACCCATCGTGGCATTTATTGTTTTACAAATAATCGAAACGGTTATTTTAGGTTTAGTAAGAATGATTTTTGCGTTCTAAATTTTCAAATTTTGTTTATGCCTAATTTGCCTGAGTTCGAAGCGGAATATCAGAAACCGTTATCGGAACGAAGTAATGTTTTGTTGCGTTTGCAAGTTTTCTAACGCTATAAACCGCAAGTTCCTTATCACAAGTCGGCGAAATCATAATCTCTTTAATCGTCGTCGAAGTCTCTGTATCGGGCAATTCATGCTCAATATGAGGAACAAAAATACCGTTTTGAATTTCAAATTCGCAAACCTCATTGTGCGAATGACTTCTTATACCCAAAACAATCCGAAATTCATTCTCTGCAACGAACGCAGGGTGTTTTAAAAATACGCTATAAATCTTGAAATTATCGATAATATCCCACAAAATAACCTGTTTTTCCTTGCCATTTTTGGCTTCTTTAAACTTTTGGTTAAAGTTCAAAATCGTATCGGTCAACATTTTGTTTTGTTTTTCTTTTTCGTAACAAACCCTTGCAAATGCTGAAAATTCGTAACCTTTCGCCTCGACACTGTCCTTGAGTTTTTCGGTTGAAAAAGTTATGCCATAGCCTGTTTTGTCGGCTGTTTTCGTGTAATTATTCCAAAGACTCAAACAATTTTTTTCGGTAGAAAGACAAAAAACATAAAATTCGAGACGTGCAAAAATTTCACTTTCCTCGTCAAAATAAGAATTGCAGGTCATATATTCTGCCCGTGCCAAAATTTTTTCGTAAAATTCAGGGACAAGGAACTCTTTTATCTGTGACAAAAGTTCCATAATCAATGAATATGTATATTTCATCTCACTTTTATCGTTGAGAAAATAAATATTCGAAAACCAAAGGTGATTGCTTTTCAAAATACCCTTCAAAGCCTTTGGTGACGTGTAATGGTATAATTCTTTCGGAAAACTGCTCTTGCCTGAAACCTTAAAATAATCGTAATTCGTCTTTTTCATTAAAATTCCGTCCCTGTATTTTCATTATAACAAATTTTTGATGCCCTTAGCACAAAAAATACAACTTACTTTTCAGTTTCGGCTTTTTCAACCTTTTCGACTTTTCTTTGCTGGTCTTGAAGCATATAATAAATATTTTTCTTAACATAAACATTATTCGCAAACGATAAAAGTGCCGAGCGGACGAGTTTTGACAGGTTTGTGCGTTCCTTTTTGCTGTTTGCTTCCGCAAAATCTCTCGCACCAAACGTTACATTCAAAACGCTCTCCAATTCTTCCGCAAAGAAATTATACGCTCTGCTCAAAGAATATTGTCTCGTTTGCATTTTGATGAGATTTCCGATATCCGAAATACTCAAAACGTTCTTCAACACACCGATTACGACCAAATAAACAATGTGGCTTTTCGAATATTTTTTGTTTTTTGGCGGTGCAATAACCTTCTGTTTGACATAGTTATTAACCATTGTCGCCGTGATGGTCTTTTCTTCCCCAGGAATTTCAAAAGGGGTAAGATATTCCTCAAGAATACCGATTAACTGATCCATATAAACATCAATTTTCGGCAATTCTTCGTATCTCGGGCAATGATATGCGGCTAATTTTTCGTTTTCTTTTTTCTGATGTGCTGTATATTCGTTTACCATAACGTTTTTATTATTATATAATCTCTTTTTTTTGTCAAATCACCAGTTTGTTAATATCGCTTGACATAGTTTTTAATACAAGATATTATGGTTATAATATATAGTATCTCATACAAATTTTACATTTTTACAGTCACAACACCCTTAGACTTGATTGAACTTTTTCCCTAAAGCGTGTATATCAAGTCGGGGGTTGTTTTATCTATTTTTTAAAAATATGTTAGATAAATTTCGATTTAATGAGTAATATTTTGATAAAAAAAACGCTCCTCAATGGGGAGCGTTGTCTTGCCTAAATGTGAAAAAAGGATTATTGAATGAAGAATTATTTTACTGAAATTTTCTTTACAGTGTCTTTTTTAGTTTCTTGTTTTTTTGCCAATGTGATGTGCAAAATACCGTTTTTGTACTCACTCGTTGACTTTTCGTCATCGATTTCTTGTTCAAATCTGATTGATTTTTCATAGTTGCCGTATGTAAATTCTGATACATGCAAAACTTCATCTTCCGGCGATTCTTCCTTCTTGAATTCTGCTTTAACCGTCAATACGTTGTCTGCAAGTTCAACGTTGATGTCTTCTTTGCTCATTCCCGGAAGCATGAATTTTACTTTGTATTCTTTTTCGTTTTCCTTAATTTCGCAGCAAGGACGGAAACCTTGTGCATAATTGTCTCTGACCAATCTTTCCAAATTGTTGCGGAAACTATCAAATAACATTTCAGGTTCTCTTTCTATAATACCGAATCTCATAATTCCTCCTTGAGCATTGCTCTTTCATTTCTTACATTATTGTTATAGCACCGTTTTGGGACGAACCTGATTTCTTTAACTAAATATTAATTTTTTAATTCAATTTTGACATTTTATTTTTGGAAAAAATAGCAAAAATCTCTCGTGGCAATGTTTTTCAGGATAAAAAACATTGTTAAAAAATAATTAAAATCCCCCCCTCAAGCCTGACTTTTTTGATTTTTTTAATTAATTATGCCGATTTCAACCCCAACAAAGCCTGTTCTTCGGTATCGTCGGGGTCAGTCCAAACTTGAGTCGAAGCCTTTGCGATTACCGGCTCAATGACCTCACGCTTGTGAACTGCAAAGTTTATATCGACAAAATTAATTCTATCCAACTCCTCAATGACTGTATGCACTCCCCCACAATTCGGGCAAAATTTTTCCGCAGGTCTGACATTGTCGTTCAAATCGAGATAGGCAACTCGCTTCACCCCACAACAAGAACAACGGACAAGATACCATTTTACGACTACAAATTGACCGCAATCGGGACAGTATGCTCCGTTTGTGTTAATAGCAACTTTTGAGTGGCGACAGCCTTTTAACGATTTTATAAACTCTGAAATCAACATATTTTTTTTATAATTATTACTTTTTGAAAGTCAATGTTTGGGTTTGACTATACATTTGCCGTCATTCTGAGGTCTTGTATAGACCGAAGAAATCTCTTATGAAAGCAAGGAAATAGATATTTCGCTATGCTCAATATGACTGTGAGCAAATTATGTCATTCTGAGCCTTTTTCGAGTTTGTGCTCGCTTGGATTTTTATAATACCGTAATTTTGAGTGTAACAAAGAATCTTGGATAAAACGATTGCGAAAATATATTCTTTTTAGGATAAATCACTCAGAATAACAGTAATTACGATATTGGGTTAAAACCCAACCTACAACTTGGAAAAATGCAATCATTCCATGTCATTGCGAGTGTAGCGAATCAATCCGGTCATTCTTCTGATAAATTCGTTATTGCTAAATTACTTCGTCACTTCGTTCCTCGTAATGGCCTGTATTGAATAATACCTAAACAGAAAAGGACTGCACCCTTATGAAAAAATTCACAAACAGACACAAACATTTGACGGCGGCATGCTGGTAATATACACTGATAATATGAATTGGGGAAATTATGAAAAAATTTTTTGTTATAATAACTTTACTATCAATCGCAACACCTATTTCGGCGGACATTATCAATCCGAATTTGACGCCTGAGCAAGTCAAAAAATTGCAAGCAGAAAGGCAAAAAATTTACATTGAACGCCAAAGATTTTCAACAATAAACAGGGTTTGCGGCACTGCAAAACCAAATATGGAAACTGAAAGTTGCAAGAAAAAATTGTATGAAGATTATCTCAAAACGATTGATTTTTTAGAAAGCAGATACGGAAATGAACACAAAAATCTTAAAAACACCGTTAACAAATAAAGAAGTTCGAATTGGCGAAAACGAAGGTGACGCAATAATTTTAGCACTAGAGTCAAGTTGCGACGAAACGGCTTGTGCAATCGTCAAAAACGGCAGAGAAGTTTTATCAAACATTGTCGCTTCTCAAATTAAAACTCACATGCAATTTGGCGGTGTTGTTCCCGAAGTTGCTGCAAGAGAACACCTTGAGGCTGTTAATGAAGTTATTGCCAAAGCACTTGAAGAAGCAAATATGAAGCCTGAAAACCTTACAGCGATTGCCTCTACGGTTGGTCCAGGGCTTGTTGGTTCATTGTTAGTCGGAATGAATGCAGCAAAAACACTTGCGTTGGTTTACGATAAGCCATTTATCGGGATAAATCACTTGAACGCTCACGTTTGTGCAAATTACATCGACACAGATTTGAAACCACCATTTATGGCATTGCTCGTAAGTGGCGGACACTCGCAAATTATCAGGGTTAACGACTATTCTGACAGTGAAATTTTGGGCGAAACAATTGATGATGCAGCAGGTGAGGCGTTCGATAAAGTTGCAAGATTATTGGGCTTGCCATACCCCGGAGGACTTTATCTTGACAGGCTTGCTGAGGACGGAAACCCTAATGCATATAAGTTTACAAAGGCTCACGTCGGTGAATTCGATTTTAGTTTTTCCGGTTTAAAAACGGCTGTATTGCAGTTGGTGAAGAAACTTTCGGCAGAAAATCCTGATTTCAACAAGGCTGATGTTGCGGCAAGTTTCAGAGAAAATATCACGAGCATTTTGGCAGACAAAACTTTCAATGCTTGCGAAAAATTCGGAATTAAGCAAGTCGTCTTGGCAGGCGGGGTTGCAGCAAATTCCGCTATCAGAAAAAAAATTAAAGCGTTTGAGGAAAAAGGCTATAAAGTTTATATCCCTGCAATGAAATATTGCACCGACAACGCAGCAATGATAGGGGCTTGTGCATATTTCCACGAAAATGTCATCACAGATGTCGGCGTGGAAGTTTTTTCACGAGCATAATATCAAAATATTGACAAAAAGTTATTTTTAGACGATACTTTAAACACGGCAAGAGAATTTGAGTTCTTGCAAGTTAGCGAAGAATCAGATTGCTCTTGTTTGTGAAAAATTGAATAAGAACAGTAATGGCGGGTGTCGTCAAGCGGTTAAGACCTCGGATTGTGGTTCCGATATGCATGGGTTCGAATCCCATCACCCGCCCCATAAATAAAAAGAGCCAATTCAAGGCTCTTTTTTAGTATTTAATTGCCCTATATATTTTATAAAGCATTTTAATATCAACTGAATCGTTTTTTATTTCGTTAATTAAAAATGTTTTTAAATATTCCGATTCTTTATGTTGAGAAAATTCAAAAAGTTCTTGAGGTTCAATTTTAAGAGCATCTATAAGTTTAGTAATTGTTTTGGCTTTGACAAAAACATTGCCACACTCAATTTTACTAAGGTTTCTTTCTCCGACTTCAATCATTTCTGCAAGTTGTTCTTGCGTCAAACCATTTTTAATACGTAATTCCTTTATTCTTTTTCCAAATAATTTTTTAAAATCAGAATCCGTCATATTTACCTCTTTTATACATTTTAGTGTATTTAATAGGATAAATAAGGTAATTATATGCTCTATATATCTTGACAGAGAGTATAATATACTCTACAATCATATCTATAATATGAATGTGCTCAAATTAAAGAGCATAACAAGATGAAAAAGGAAGAAAAATGAAAACATGTAATTACTGTGGTGGAGAAATTTCAGATACAGCAAAAAAATGCAAACATTGCGGTGAATGGATTACAGTTCAAGAAACACAACTATCGCCGAAGGAGCCTACGCAAATAAAATCTAATATCAATACCTCAAATGATATAGGAGATATTATAGAATCTTATATTAAAAATAATGTTCCTGATAGCAAAGTTTTAATTAGTTTTCCTTCTGAAGAAGTTATCAAAAATATGCAAATAGATTTTGATAAAAGAGAAAAACCATTATTGTTATTAGATAACACATTTTATTTTTTTAAATGGAAAATTAATAATAAAGCTGTTACAGGAATTCTTATTACAAATGAAAAAATATATTTTAGACTTTATAAAGATTCCTTTTATGTTTTTTGTACCGGTATTGAAGGTATTATGCAGGGCTATTGTGAATTAAATCGTCTGAACAATATTGAAATTGGCGAAGAAACAACTGGTCATAGAGATTCATATCAAGGACATAAATTCATAATTAATACAGAAATTATTGGAAAATTCAAAATAGGTAATACTTCTTTGTTAAGTTATTTTGATGAAAAAGCTTTTGAATATTTAAATTCACTGTTTACGGAAATAAACAATAACAGTAAAAATAGTAATGAAGAAATAAACTCCATTGTTGTAACAAAACCATTTAAGGAATTAGGAAAATTCGGAAAAGCATTTTGCGGCTTTATGGAAATATTGCGAAGAATTCTATAAATATTAGGGTAAAAGGAGAAAAAATGAAAACTTGTAAATATTGCGGTAGTGAATTAATAGACACTGCAAAAAAATGCTCACATTGCGGAGAATGGCTTGATATAAACTGTCCCTATTGTGAAGGTGAAGTAAGTCCGCAAGCCGAACAATGTCCCCACTGTGGAGAAAAATTAAAACCGGTATTTCATAATCAAAATAATCAAACAGATAATGGTTATTCTTGGTCAAAAGCGATGTTGTTTGCATGGTTTTTTGGATTTTTTGGAGGACACAGATTTTATGTTGGGAAAACAAAAACAGCAATAGCAATGCTTTTAATTACTTTATTAACTTTTTGGTTCGGAGGCACTATAATTACCGCAATATGGTTGGCTTGTGACATTATTTATATGTGGCATAATAAATTTACTGATGTTAACGGAAATTTATTAGTAAAAAGACCGACACAAACCTCTACAGCATTATGGTGTTTTTTCGGTGGAATTTCAGGAACACATAGTTTCTATACCGGAAAAATCGCTATTGGTTATATACAATTATTTACTTTATGTGGTTTTGGAATATGGTGGTTGATTGATTTAATTACTATTTTGGCTGGTTCATACAAAGATGCCAATGGAAACTTATTACCAAATGATTAATGAAAATAAATGTCCGTTTTGTGGAAATAAAATTGCATTAAATGTTCAAAAATGTAAATACTGCGGGGAATGGTTAAATAATCATTGCCCCGTTTGTAGTAAAATAATTCCTCCCAATTCTACTATTTGTCCAGAATGCAAAACAACTTTAATTAAAAAAGAAAATAATAAATTAAAGATTTTCAGAGTTTTATCTCTTTTATCACTTTTATGTTGTTTGGGAATAAACATAATATTTTCTTTTCTTGGATTATATTTACAAATAGATTGCTCAATACCTGAAAACCAAGATAAGATGTACGGAATTGCAACATTATATGTATTTTTAACTTGTATTCCGTTTTATCTTCCTATAATTTCTTTAATTGCCGGATTTGAAAGAAAAATTTCGGCATTGGCAACAATAATAAATTATATCGGTTTTATTTTTTTCTTGATTTGTTTTTTTTCTTTTTCTTTTGGAAATTTAAATTTTAATTAATGGAGATATAATGTCAGAAGAAATAAAATTTTGTCCTTTTTGTGGTGGTGAAATTCTAAAAATAGCTAAAAAGTGTAGACATTGTGGAAAATGGTTACCAAAAGAAGAACAAAAAGCAGAATGCGAATCATTAAAAACTTGTCCTTTTTGTTTGGGGCAAGTTTCTACAAATGCGAAAAAATGTTTGCATTGTGGAGAATGGTTAGATAATAGTGAACAAAAATCAATAGAAACAAAAAAATGTCCTTCTTGTTGTAATGAAATTCCAAAAGATGCTAAAAAATGCCCTCATTGCGGGGAATGGTTAGAAAAAAAAGAAAATAAAGCTGTTGGATGCTTTATAAATATTTCAATTTGGGGAATTGTTATTGTAGCATTTTTAGTAACAATAATTTTAGGCAGTCATGCTGAAGGCATTGTTAATTTATTGGCATTAATAGTGCTCTGTATTTGGTTGTATTTTTTGCCATCAGAAATTGCAAACATCAATAAACATCGACAAACTCTTTGGATATTTATAATAAATCTATTTTTTGGCTGGAGTGTAATTGGATGGATAGCACTTTTAGTATGGGCTTGCTCAGACGATAATTAATTATTTCTAATCATTTTATAACTTGCTCTTTTTTTTTGTAATAAAAATTTTTTACTTCACAATTAGTCGGCAATAAATCCAGTTAATCTTTTTCAAAATACCTATTCAAATCTTTATTTCTAAATCCTTTTGAAGTTTGTTTTGTTCCTCGTAATAATCCCGACAATGCCCACAAGTTATTGTAGTCGCCTTTTTTCAAATACCCTGCATCAAGTTCCAAAATTTTCAACATTCCATTATAACCTTTTACGAGCGGTTTTGTTTCATCGTTTAATTTCGGATTATTTGAGACAAATTCTTTCCAAACATTCGCCATTACTCCATAAGAAACCAATTCTTCCACGACAGATATTCTGCCATCTATATTTATGCTTGTGCCTGCGAGCATTGTGGCTAAATTTCTGGCTCAACATTTCTATATTCATTATTTATATAAATTGTGCTTTGTTTTCTTGCACTATTATAACTATTAAGATAAGCCAAATTTTTAGAATCAGTACTTAACTTATCCAAATCACAATAAACAATTCTAAACGGATAAGCGTTTGCGCTCATAAGTTTAGTGTAATAATCATTTCCAGCCTTAGAATTTTTTAACAAATCAAGAACCTTATCTATGTCTGTCGGCGGAATTTTATACTTTTTATTCCAAAAATTAATAAACGCATCTTCCACATCGTAAGAAGTTGTATAAGAATTAAACGCAAACTGAATAGCAGAAGTTTTCATAAATTTCACATTCTCATCTGCACCAGCCTCTAATAACTTCTCAACCGCATGAGCATTATCATCTATAATCGCATAGATAAGCAAAGGTGTAATATGTTTATCAATATTTGGGTCAGCACCTGCCTCAAGAAGTTTATCAACTGCGTAATTATTTTTGACGACTAATGCACAATATAACGGTAACAAAGTTGTTTCTGGAGCATTTGGGTCACATTTTTCAAGCAAAATATCAAGTATTTCATTTTGCTTCTTATCGATTGCCGTACACAAAAAACAATCATCAGAATTGACATTTTCAACCTTTGAAATATTTTCTCTGACAAATTCGACATTTCCAGATTTTATAGCATCGTTAAAATCTTTATTAGATACATAATCGCTCGCATAAACGCTAGATAAACTGAACATTAACACCACAAATATTAAAAAACTTCTCAAAATAATTCCTCCTGCGTTTTTTAATATTACTAACTTAAAAAAATATTGTCAAAATTTTCATCTTAAATAAAAATCAAAAAAATTTTTTACTTTGTAACACATTCTTAACAATCTTCAACTTTTTAGCAAAATATTTTATTGAGTATCATTAAAAAAACAGTGTGGGTTTTAAAAAATCCGTAGTGTGTTTGAAAGTGTGATATAAAATGGCAATTGCTCCTATCAATTCAGTTAACGTAATTTCAACAAAACCTGTTGAAAATAAAAAAGTTTCTAATCCTATTGCTTCAGAAAAACCTGAAGTTCAACAAAAAGTATCTGAACAAGGAGCTTTGAAGTCATACTTTTTAGGCGGTCAGGCTGCAACTGTTTCATTTGGCGGTTTCCCCGTTAGCACAGGTGGTTTTATCACTAAGAAAATCGACGATGTACCTTGCTGCTGCTGCGGTGGTAGAATGGTTAGAAATAACCAAATGGGTGCTAAAGCCGCTGAATTCGCTAACATCAACGGCGAAAAATTAGCAAACAAAATTGAAGCAGACAAAGACTTCTTCAGAACTCCTCAAAGAGTTGTTATGATGCTCGCAGCAGAAGAAGCACGCAAAAATCCGAGTTACGATTTGGCTCAAGCCAAAAATGCCATCGGTAACGGTCTTCAAAAGAAAACTCAAGATTACTGCATCAACTCATTAAAAGCAGCAGATGCTGCAGTAAAAGCAACTTACGGCGAAAATAACCCGACTTCAAAATTAATCGCAAGACAAATCGAAGAATTGGATAGCGGTAAAATTAACAGAAGAAATTTCACAGACAAATTGGTTAAACAACAAGGCAACTTAGATCCAATCACTTACGAAAAAGTTATGGACGCTGCAATGAACATTCCTAAAGATTTTTCAGAAGTTAGAAAGGCTTACGGTCAAGCAAACGGTAGTTCACAAGGCATTGCAAGAGCATTATTGAAACAATCAATGCAAACTATTGAACACATTCACCCGAAATCAAAAGGTGGCCCGAACGCAACAGAAAACTTCATCGCAGAATGTGGTGATTGTAACTGGCCGAGAGGAAATTCATCTTACATGAGTTGGTTGAAGGTTCACCCCGAATACCCGATTAAAGCTCAACACCACATCGAATGGTTCCAACAACAAATCGTTGACGGCAACATCGGTTCAGAATATGACGACTACGGTATTGACGTAAAACAAACTCTTTCTAAAGAAACAAACGGTCAAATTAACCTCAAAGTTCTTACTCCTGAAAAAATTAACGAACTCAGAGAAGCAAGACAATCAGGCAAAGAAGTAAACGTTCAAGAAGAAATTGCAAAACAAGAACAAGAACAAGAAAAAGCATAATTTTTGACAAATTAAATTTTTAAAAAGACGGATTTTAAGGATTTTAAAATCCGTTTTTTTATTGCTGTATTATTGGATTGGTGTTTTTTGGTTAAAAATCAATATACGACTTTAACCTTTACTTAACCTTGTGACTTGATTGCTTCACTTCGTTCGCAATGACGGTGAATGAACAAATTAAAATTCTGGTCGACTAAAGTCGACCCTACTTCTGAGTGGGACGAAGTCCTTGTATCAACAAAAGTATCAAAAATATCAATGCTAACACAAACTGACAGGAACGAAGTTCCTTCGCAATAAAAAAACGCCCGAAAAAATCCGAGCGTTTTCTTTTTTCAATATTTAGAATATCAATTTCTATTTATCGTTGAGTGCTGCAACACCTGGGAGTACCTTACCTTCGATGAATTCGAGTGAAGCACCGCCGCCTGTTGAAACGTGAGTAAAGTCTTCAGCTTTGCAGAATTTCTTAGCTGCTGAAACTGAATCGCCACCACCAATTACAGAAGTTGCACCGTTCTTTGTTGCTTCAACGATTGCTTTCAAAATTGCTTTTGTACCTTCTGAGAATGCGGGTGTTTCAAATGCACCTACAGGGCCGTTCATAAGAATTGTTTTTGAATTTTTAATAACTTCTTCGAATGCCTTTTGTGATTCCGGACCTGCATCAACGCCTTCAAATCCGTCAGGAATGTTCTTAATATCAACAACTTTATTTGTACCGTTACCTGAGAAATCATCAGTAACCAAAACGTCAGTTGCCATTACCAATTTAACGCCTTTATCTGCTGCTTTCTTTTCGATTGCTTTTGCAACTTCCATTTGGTCGTCTTCGCAAATTGAGTTACCGATTTTACCGCCGTTAGCCTTAACGAAAGTATAAGCCATACCACCACCGATGATGAGGTTATCAACTTTATCGATTAAGTTTTCCAAAACGCCGATTTTTGATGAAACTTTTGCACCACCAACAACAGCCGTGAAAGGTCTTGTCGGGTTATCCAATGCTTGTGACAAGCATCTGATTTCTTTTTCCATCAACAAACCTGAAACTGCAGGTGATAAAAGTTTTGCAACTTTTGCTGTTGAAGTGTGGTTTCTGTGAGCGGCACCGAATGCGTCGTTTACATAGAAATCGCCCAATTTTGCAAGTTCTTCTGCAAATGTCATATCGTCATCTTTTGCTTCTTCTGCCTTGTAGTAACGAATGTTTTCGAGCAATGCTACTTGACCGTCTTGCAAATCTGCCAATTCTTTATCAGCACCTTCACCAACAGGTGATTTAACAAATTTTACTTCTTGTCCCAAAACTTTTGACATATATTTTGCAACAGGTTCTAATGACAAGTCTGCCAATGTTTGACCTTCTTTTAATTTTTGAGGTCTGCCAAGGTGAGCCATCAAGATGATTTTAGCACCCTTTTCTTGCAAAAATCTTACTGTCGGCAAGATTGCTTGAATTCTTGTATCATCGGTAACATTTTTATCTTTGTCTAAAGGAACATTGATATCAACTCTAACTAACGCTCTTTTTCCTTTAACGTCACCTAAATCTTTTACTGATTTTTTCATGGTTTTTCTCCTTATATTACCGTCGCCCCTTGGTTTGTTGGGTCGAACGTCATTATCTGATATTTTATGTCCAAATCGTACCAAATTTTATGAACGATTTGTTTTATATTATCTATATTATCACCTTTGGTTATTACTGCAAGTGTCGGTCCGGCACCGCTCAATACGCAGCCTAAGACGTTTTGTTCTTCTCGAAGTTTTTCAATTATATCAACCATTCCGGGAATCAATTTTTCACGATACGGTTGATGAATTCTATCCTTTAAAGCACTTCTCATAATGTCTTCATTGCCGTTTGTTATTGCAGTAATCAACTGAGCAGATTTTTGGATATTATAAACCGCATCTTTAAAATTAATTTCCTTCGGTAAAACAGAACGTGCAAGTTCCGTCAAAAGTTTATAATCAGGGATACAAACGCTGATTTTCCAATCATCGCACCATTTTATTTTTTCATACAAAACAGTGCCATCGTCCTCAATCGAAGCCACCACAAATCCTCCCGTCAACGCTGGAGTAGTATTATCAGGGTGTCCTTCAATCGATGCGGCGATGTTAATCAAATCGTGTTCGCTCAAAGGTTTTCCATTCAACTCATTTGCACCAATTAAAGCACCTGCAATAACCGATGCACTGCTTCCTAACCCTCTTGCAATAGGAATTTCCGTCTCAACGTTAACTTCATAGCCAATAATTTGAGTATTTATTTTTTCGTGAAATTTTTTGAAAGATTGGAAAATTATATTTTTTTCATCAACTTCAAATCTTCTTACATCACCTTTTTCGTCAATAATAACAACTATTTTTCCGTCATTTGTTTTTTTAGTTTTAACGATATTATACAAAGGCAAAGCAATTCCCGCACAATCGAAACAAGGGCCTAAATTTGCACTTGAAGCAGGTGATTTTACTTTAATTTCCATAACTTTTTCCTAATTTTTCAAAGGCATTACGAGGCAGATATAATCATCATCGTTATCAGGTCTGAAAATTGCAGCCGATTGGTTGCCGTTCAAACCGATAATTGCATTTTCGCAGTCGATAATTTTGATAAAATCTGAGATAAATTTATAGTTAAATGAAATTTTT
>OMSS01000013.1:15406-18506 GCA_900313795.1 uncultured bacterium
TTCCGTTTTGCAAAATAAACTTAATAACGTTTGTTCTTTCGTTAATCATACACGCAACTCTGTCGATTGCGTTTGAAAGTTCGTTTTTATTAACTTTAACAGTGTTTGCTGTTGTTTTCGGAATAAGTTGTTGATATTGAGGATATTGACCTTCCAAAAGTTTCGAAATAATAGTGTAACTGTTCGTTTTGATGATAATTTTTGAACCTGAAACTATTAAGTAAACTTTATCCTCGCTGATAATTGAAGAAACTCTCAAAAATTCGTTAACTGTTTTTGACGGAATAACAATTTTTGCGTCTTTGTGTTTTTCGTTTTGAATTTTTTCAGATATTCTTGTAAGTCTGTTTCCATCTGTTGCTGCCATTTCAAGTTTATCTTCATTAATTTGGCAGAAAACACCACTGATTACATTTCTGTTTTGGTATGTTGCAGCAGCATAAACAGTGTATTTAATTGATTTAATAAAGGGATTTGTATCTATAATAATTGCTTCATCGTCAGAAACTTCGTTTTGGATAACATTCGGAAATTCTTCTGCTGAAATTCCGATTACGTCGAATTTCGAGTTTCCGCACTTAATTGTGACGATGTTGTTGTCTGTATTCAATGCAAATTCAATCGGTTTATCGGGTAATTTTGAAACAATTTCGAAAATTTTCTTTGCAGGAAGTGTAATTTTACCTTCTTCTTGAACGCTTGCCGTTGTTTTTGTTGTAATTGAAATGTCTAAATCTGTAGCACTCAATTTCAAATTATTACCTTCAGTTTCAAATAAAATGTTTGAAAGTACAGGTTGAATACCTCTTTGAACCGTAATTTTTTCAACAGTTCTAATTCTGTTTAAAAGTGATTCTTTATCGATTGTAAAAAGCATTTATGTTTCCCTTTTTAAAAACTAAACTCATTGATATAATTAATCTGATGTAAATGTTTTATACACAAACAACTTTCTTATATCTATTATTATTATATATATAAAATATTTAATAACAATAATAGTTATGACAAAACTTGTAGAAAACTATAAAAAATCCACTGATTGCAGTAGTTTTACTTATGTATAAAACTTTTTCAAAATATGTTAAAAACTCTGTTTTTTGAACAAAAAATTTTATGGTAAAAAAATTCCTTTAATTTTATACATCATTTTTGAACAAAAACTGACAATTTTGAACATACAATGAACATAGTTTTGTTAAAGTTTTCTACATAGTTTTCTACATATAACAAATGAAATAAGTGGGCATGATAACACAAAAGTAAGGCATGGAAACATGCTCTGTTATTGAATTTTACGATTTGTTAAAATCACTTGGTTTGGAGTTGTGAACATCTCTTGCGACCTTCTGATGTTCAAAACTCAGAGCAAAATTGTATAAACTTTTCATCAAATTTCTGCCAGATTCTCTTTTTGCAATTATCAAAAAATCACCATAGCCATTTTCGGCAGAATAAAGTTCTGTTTTTATAATTTTATCGACATTAGTTTTAGGCAAAACTTCCAATTTTTCTTTGAGCCATTTGTATAGAAGTTTCACGGAAGATTTGTCTTGATTTGCTTGTAAATATTCTGAAAATTCTTTTAAAATCATATTTTAGATTGTATAATAAATTCAGTAAATAAAAAAGAGTAAAAAAATGAAAGTTTCTGTTATAATACCGACTTATAATTGCGGAAAATTTATCGAAAAATGTCTCGATAGCCTTTTGAGACAAGAAGAATTTTTGGATTTTGAAATAATCATTGTCGACAATCATTCGACTGATGATACTTTGAAAAAAGTTAATTTTTACGTTGAAAAAGATAACAGAATTTCAGTTATTAAGCTTGATGAAAATTTGAAGCAAGGAATTGCTCGAAATATCGGTGTTGAACATGCTCGTGGTGAATATATTATGTTTGTCGACGGAGATGATAAAGTTTCGCCGTTATTTATAAGTCACATGTATAACAAAATTACCCGTGATGGTGCTGATATGACAGTTTGCCGTTGGGCACCTTTTGATAATTTTACCGGAAAAATAAATTATAAACATGGGTATGCGAATTTCCACAGACTTCCTGAAAAATTTTTGACGGAAAGTTTCACTTGGCGTGATATTAAGGAAGAAGTTTATTCGCAAAGTAATGTTCCTTGGGATAAAATTTATAAAAAATCATTTTTGATTGATAAAAACGTTAAATTCCCTGGGGGAATGTTTTTTGAGGACAACGTATTTTCTTTTGACGCAATTATGAAGGCGGAAAAGATTACGGTGCTTGATGAATGTCTGATTTATTATCGTGTTAATAGAAAACAGGCTGTCACAGCACGTTGCGATAAAACGTTTTTTGACTATTTGAAAATTTTTGAATGTATTAAACAAAACCTCGTAAAACAAGGAACTTGGGACGAAATGAAATATAATTTTATTAATTATAAAGTTCGCTCTTTGTTTTGGTGGTGGAAAAAAATCGATTTTCGCTATAAAAAAGAATTTTTTCAAATGATAAAAAAAGATTATATCGAAATGTATAATACTGAACTTGGCACTCTCAAAGACAAAAGAGGTGTTTGGACAAAAACATTCCACCTTGTTAATAGAGTTTTGGATAACGGTTTTTGGAAGTATATGTTTTATCTTTATTGGGATAGAATTTTTAGAATTGAATATGGCGTAGATAATCACATGACAATGCTTTTATCTAATTATTCAAAATGGTATAGCAATTACGACGGAAAAAAATTAAATATATAAATATTTGATTTCAAAAGTTGGTTGGTTTTTCACCACCAACTTTTTTAGGGGATTTTTTCTCTGAAAGTTTGAGATAGCATAGGCGTTTTAAATGCTTTTTTAATACAAGGACTTCGCTCCGTTAGAGTTTGGTTAAACATTTTTGCATTTCCCGTCATTGCGAGGGTAGCGATAAATGAAAGAGAAGACGGTATAAATCCCTCAGAATGACGGTATTTTTACAGTGGCGATGTTGTATTAAAACACGTCTAAACCCCGACAACCCCAACCTGTTGACAATACATTAAGAAATATTAAGAATAATATATACAAAAAGACAATTTTCAGAAGGAGAAAGACTTTAATAAAGAGTAGAGAA
>OMSS01000012.1 GCA_900313795.1 uncultured bacterium
ATAAGGCAGAAACTGAAGGCAAAGATTTGGCTATGAAAATTAACGTTACAGGAACGGAAAATCTTGCCCAAACTTGTGCCGAATTTGATATTCCGATTGTTTATATTTCAACGGATTATGTTTTCGACGGCACGAAAAAAGAACCCTATCTCCCTTATGACAAGCGTAATCCGATTAATGCATACGGCTTGACGAAATGTTTGGGCGAAGAAGCAATCGAAAAACATTGCACAAAATATTACATTACAAGAACAAGTTGGCTTTACGGCTTGCACGGAAAAAATTTCGTTGAAACGATGTTGTCATTAGCCGATAAGCCCGAAATAAAGGTTGTCGACGACCAAATCGGTTGTCCGACTTGGACAGAAGAACTTTCAAACGGAATTGTAACTTTACTTGCAGAAGAAGCACCTTACGGTATTTATCACCTCTGCGGTTCTGGCAAGACTTCTTGGTATGGATTTGCAAAAGAAATTTTCGAACTTGCAGGCTTGAATGTAAACCTCAAACCCTGTACTACCGATGAGTTTCCGAGAGATGCAAAACGTCCTGCAAACAGCGTTATGTATAACGACAATATGTGCAGAACTTGGAAAGCGGCTCTCAAGGATTATATGAAATTACGAGGCGAATAATTTCAAGAGAAAAATTTCATCTTTTATTGCCATTGCAAGGACGAACGAAGTGAGAACGTGGCAATCCTGTCAAAATGAAGAATCTTGGAAAATGATTAATGAAAATAGATTCTTCGGGATAAATCTCTCAGAATGACATACAAGGTGAGGTGGGCAAGATTGGAAAACACGGGACTGCCACACTCCGCATACGCTTTGTTTGCAGTGACAAAGAATGACTGACACAAACAGAGCGAGACGAAGTCACTCGCATGACGGTTTCTGAATTTACGGACGGTGAAATAATTTTTCGTACAATTTAAGCGAAATCGCCGTAACAATAACTGATGCAAACAGTATCTCAAAAAACAACATACTTTGAGATACTTTGTATTCGCACATTACGGGCAAATACCCGATTAAAAGTGCCAACGTCGTCAGCCCGAACGAAAATCCCTTGACTTTCGGCATCATATTCGCAAGTGCCGTCATAGTAATTGGCATGGTCAAATTGAAGAAAAACATTCCCAAAATCGCCAACTGCGGGATAAATCCGTACTTTAAAAGCGGTATCGACAACAATAACCCAATGACTGCAACGTTAAACATTCCAAATTTATCAGACAAAAATCCGCCAACCGCCTTGCCTAGTGCAATCGCAAAAACAAAAGTGAATAACAAAGGCATGGAATTTTTTGCCACAAAATCATACCCCAATCCCACAAACGACCGTATGCAAATCGAAATTAAAATTAATAATATAATTAATATATAAGTAGGGGTGTTTGCCTCGTTTTTGTAAATTTTTTGTACCTCGTATTTTGGTTGGATAAAAAGCATCAAAGCAATCCCGATTAAAGGCAAAAAGCCAAGCCATATCGAGTTGAAGCCCTTAACGGAACTCAAAAGCGTTCCCAAAAACAACCCAACAGCCCCGGGAGCAACAAAAAGCCCCGAAAGTTTCGCACGACCATTCCCAGCCTCGAGTGTAATTACGCCACCACCAACGTGGAACAGGGCGTTTCCTATGCCCATGAAAATCATTGCCGCCAAAGGATTTTTGTATAAAATAATTCCCAAAATTAATAACAAACACCCAAAAATCGCAAAACCATCGTATCTCTTGAATTTGTCCGCCGCAAGCCCGAAGATAAACTGCAACCCGAACGCAAGCGAATTGTAAATTATCGCCAACTGCAACAAGAATACAATTTCAACCTTGCCCAAAAATGAAAACAGCATCGCAGCACAACAAAAATCGACAAATCCGTGAATTAGTCCATAAGTGCCTATTAGCAATGCTTTTTGTTTATTAAATGTCATATCTGGATTTTTCTATTGCTCTATGAAGAACAAATTTGTCTTTGTATAAATTTTGGAAATTGATGTGCGAAACTTCCTCGCCGTCAATAATTCCGCCTTCTTCAAAGAAAATTTTGACTGCCATTTTTGCATCAATAAATTTATATGGCACAACTTTTCCGCCCTTATAAAATTTCTTGTAATATGAAATGAAAGACGTATCCTTGAAAAACACTCTATTATTGATTTTTGTCAAATTATCAAGGTTTGCATCATCAACAAATGGCTGAATTTTGAAAATTTTCATAAGAGCATCGTCCGGCAAAAGTGCCGTCTTGCCTTGCAATGAGTAAAATCTATACATTTTTTCAAGACAATAAATCGTCGCCTTATTCTCTCCCGATGCAGTTTTCCACATCGACATCGTTGTGAAAGTTAATGGGATTTGAACTACCATAAATGCGACTAAAACTATTGTGAATAAAGCAGATACGACCTTCAACTCTTTCGGTTCAGACGTATGCTCACGAAGGCATGCCCCGAAAAGCAAAAATACAAAAGACATCGTCAAAATTCTGAATAAAATCAAAGATTCCGTGAGTAACGAGTCGATTTTTGCTCCCGTTGATGAGAACAACATAAAATATACAAAAGCACCTAAAAGTGTTGTAAATACTGTAAAAATCGTTCTTTTTATGTAAGTTGATTTGTGAAGTGCAAGAAAATATAAAATTGCCGCCAAAATCAATATCAACGCCAATTCGAACACATTTGAAACCACAAAAAGCTTAAACAAAGATTTTAAAAATGTTAAACTGAAAATCTCACTTGAAATAAAATTAAAATACGATGGATAAATGCCAAAAAGTATTGCACCTACTGCATAAGCGATGGTCGGAACATAAACGATTTTTCCTTTTTCCTTGAGAATTTTTTTGTCAGTGTTTTTGTTCAAAATCAAAAGATAAATGCAAATTCCAAAAAGTAAAAATCCAACCGTAAGATTTACGAACATCGATGACATTGCTGTCAAAAAGGCAACAACCGTAAGCGGTTTGAGGCTTTTTTCATCGGGAAGTTTGTTTTGAGTAAAATGTGCCGTAATAAAATAAATTACCCCAAGCCCCAAAATCAAACTCAAAAATTGTCCGAAATGATGTGCATATTCAGTCAAAAGAACAAACGAGCCGAAAATCTCGTAATTCGGCAAACTGAAGGGGTTTGCCCAATCGAAATTCATATTCGACGAGGCGTAACAAAAATAAAACAAAGAAAATAATGTAAAGAAAATGAAAGATTTTCCTTTTTTTCGACCGTTAAAGGCGAAAAGTGGCATCACTACACAGAAAATAGCCACATTGAACGCCCTAATCCATGCCCCTGCGGTCATGGAAAATTGGTGCAAATTGATATGCAAAAATTTCGGTATCCAAATGCCGACCGTTTGAGTTATTAATGCGGTGAAAATGCCGTCAATATTGTATTTTCCGCCACCTTGCAACAACGAAACGAGACTCATTGTATCATCGCCAGAAAAAACATCGTCCGACAGAAACCACACAAAAAATGCAAAAATCAATGCCAAAATGCACCCGATAATTATTTTTAAATTTTTACTCATAAGACCTGCCTCTAAATGAGTATAGCCAAAAAATAATCATTTGTCATTATTTAGGCACAATTTTAGTAAAAATGACCGTTAAATTTTCCCAAAAAATTCAAAAAACATTAAAAATTTCAAGAAAAATTTTAAGAGTTGATAAAAATTATCCATGTGATAAATTTAAAAAGCATGAAGAATTAATCCTTTTTGTCGCCAGTTTGGCATGTCACAAACCTTATGCTGTCGTGATTTAGCCCGAAAATGGCTCAACATTTGATTATTTATAAATCTAAAAAATTATTTATTTGAATTTTTAATACTGCCTAACTGAGCAATATATAAAATTTATTCATAACTTTAAGATTAATAGACAAGCGAGGTGTCTAATGATGAATGACGAAATGAAGCCTTTTATTTTTAGTCCAGTAAGCAGTTTTGAAAATCCATGTCTGAGAATTTTGTTGGATGGTTTGATAAAAACCTCGACTGACAAAATCGTAGTCACGGACAGCGATTTCAAAGTGCTTTTGTCGAATTTCCCGATAGCAGATATCGGAGATAATGCCGCAAAAAAACTTAAACTTGGTGGAATATTTTCAAGTGAAGATAAACAGAGAACATATAAAATCAAAGGTCGAAAAGTAATATATGATATAACTATGAAAAAATTGGTCGAAGAAGAATTGAACTGCGAAATTTACCTGTTTTTCTTTAGGGAAATAACTGAAGAAGAATCATACAAAGCAAAGTTCGAAAAGTTGACGAATTTCTTGCGTCATGAACTTTCAACGCCGTTAATTTCTCAAATTTTGGCATTGAAATTGGTCATGAAATCTCCGAAAAATCTATTTATGTTACCTGAAATTTTGTACTCAGGCGAAACTTCATACAGAATTTTGAAAAACTGCATTGAAGAAATTGATATGGAAGAAAAAGGTCTAAGCATTTTCAAAAACTCACTACAACTAAATCGTTTGGTGGCAAATATTTTGGAAGATTGCAAAGAATTTTGTGACCCGAAACACACAGTTATCGAAACAAATACCGTCAAAAAAAGTAAAGTTTACGCTGATGGAAAATTGTTAAAAAAGTCAATCGAAAATATTATTTTCCAAATAAATGAACGTTGTCAGGAGAATTCAAAAATTATTATGAAGGCCTCTCGTTCTCACAACAACATTCGGTTTGAAATACTTGCACCGTTTGAATTTGAGTATGACGACATCTTCAATGTTCGAGACAAAGAAAGATTATACACAAAATTAGCGCATAATAACGGATTAATTATAGCGAAAAAGATTATCACGGCTCACGGTGGAAAAATTTATACTCGAAAGCATTGCAACAGAACGAGTTTGAGAATTATCTTGCCGAACTGAATAATTAATAAATAATAAATTTTAAAGACTTTCGTAAAAAACTTATTAAAATAATAATATAGGATTAGAAAAAGAGGTTTTTTATGATTGACTTTAACAAATTGACCGATTATACGAAACAAATTTTGTATTCTTCGCAGCAGTTAATGTTGAAAAATCGTAATTCCCAACTCGAACCGCTGCACATTTTGGGGGCAATCCTTGAAGATACCGAAGGCGTTGCGAAAGATTATGTGAAATTTTTAAAACTTGATGGTGCAAATTTCAGAAATGAATTGAATTCGGAAATAGCGAAGTTTCCGCAACTCGAAACAACTTCAGGAGGCGGAAACTTATACCTTTCCAATTCGACACACAATTTACTCGATTTAGCAAAAGAAAAAGCAGATATGCTCAAAGATTCCTTTATCGGAATTGAGCATATACTTCTTGCTATGGTCGAAAATCCCGATACAGCAACGTTTTTAAGACGTTTTAATGTTACAAAAGATAAGGTGTTAAGTGCAATGAAAGATGTTAGAGGAAATCAAAAATCAGAT
Organism: uncultured bacterium; assembly: GCA_900313795.1. GTDB lineage: Bacteria > Cyanobacteriota > Vampirovibrionia > Gastranaerophilales > Gastranaerophilaceae > RUG841. Next base: position 5,438 of record OMSS01000012.1, read on the forward strand.
AGTGCAAATGCTGAAGATGCTTATAAATCACTTGAAAAATATTCGACAGATTTAACAAAAGCCGCACGTTCGGGCAAACTCGACCCTGTCATCGGCAGAGATGAAGAAGTTCGTCGGATAATTCAGGTTTTGAACAGAAAAACTAAGAACAACCCTGTTTTGATTGGTGAACCGGGGGTTGGTAAAACGGCTATCGTTGAAGGTTTGGCACAACGTATTGTCCGTGGTGATGTTCCGGAAAGCCTGAAACATACAAAACTTGTATCTCTCGATATAGGTGCTTTGATTGCGGGTGCAAAATTCCGTGGAGAATTTGAGGAACGTTTAAAAGCCGTTTTAAAGGAAGTTGAATCCTCGAACGGTGAAATTATCATGTTCATCGATGAACTCCACACAGTCGTTGGTGCAGGTGCAGCAGAAGGCTCAACTGATGCAGGCAACCTTTTAAAACCGATGCTTGCAAGAGGAGTTCTTCGTTGTATTGGTGCAACAACAGTCAACGAATACAGAAAATACATTGAAAAAGACCCGGCTCTTGAAAGACGTTTCCAACCTGTTATGGTCAACGAACCGACTGTTGAAGATACCATAAGCATTTTGAGAGGTTTGAAAGAACGTTACGAAGTTCACCACGGCGTTAGAATCAAAGACTCCGCCTTGATTGCAGCTGCAAAACTCTCGGACAGATACATCACAGACAGATTTCTTCCCGATAAGGCAATCGATTTGATTGATGAGGCTGCATCGTCTTTGCGTATTGAAATTGACTCAATGCCTGAAGAACTTGATAATATGGTTCGTCAAAAAATGCAACTCGAAATTGAAAAAACGGCTCTTCAAAGTGAACCGTCCGATGAAAACAATGAAAAAATTGCAACCATTGACAAACATTTGCACGAATTGAACTCAAAAATCGAAATCATCAAGAACCAATGGGAACTTGAAAAAAGTTCTATCAAGGACGAGGCGTCGATTAAAGAGGAAATCGAAAAAGTTAAAATTGAAATTGAAAAAGCAGAACGTGAAGCAGATTTGCAACGTGCTGCAGAACTCAAATACGGCAAGTTAATCGGACTTCAAAAACAACTTGAAAACGCAAAGAACAAAGATGCTTCTGACAAACAACTTTTGAAGGAGGAAATCGACGAGGACGATATTGCACAAATCGTAAGCAAATGGACGGGTATTGCCGTTTCGAAACTTATGGAAAGCGAAATTCAAAAACTTCTTCACATGGAAGATTTTCTTCACAAACGAGTTGTTGGTCAAGATGAGGCTGTTATGATTGTTTCAGATGCAATCAGACGTGCTCGTTCGGGGTTGAAAAATCCGAACAGACCGATTGGTACATTTATTTTCTTAGGACCGACAGGTGTTGGTAAAACAGAACTTGCAAAAGCACTTGCAGAATTTATGTTCAACGATGAAGATGCTCTTATCAGAATCGATATGTCAGAATATTCTGAAAAACATACTGTTGCAAGACTTGTCGGAGCACCTCCGGGATATGTAGGTTACGATGAAGGTGGTCAGTTGACAGAAGCGGTAAGACGTAAACCATATTCTGTAATCCTTTTTGATGAAATCGAAAAGGCTCACCCTGAAATTTTCAACATAATGTTGCAAATTTTTGATGATGGTAGATTGACCGATTCTAAAGGCAAAACGGTTGATTTCAAGAATACGCTTATCATTTTGACAAGTAACATCGGTAGCGATGTAATCCTTGAAAACACTGTAAAATCAATGCTTAGCGAACAAGAATACAACAATTTGAAGGAAGAAATTGAGGCTATTATGAAAACAAGATTTAAGCCCGAATTTCTTAACAGAATTGATGAAACAGTATTCTTCAAAGCCTTATCAATGCAAGATTTGAAACGAATTACGGATATTCAAATCAAGTATCTTGAAAACTTGCTCAAAGAACAAGAAATTACGATGGAAATGACAGATGAAGCAAGAGAATTGATTGCTCGTGACGGCTTTAATCCGCAATATGGTGCAAGACCGCTTAAAAGAACGATTATGCAACTTGTTGAAAATCCGCTTGCGAAAATCATTTTGTCAGGCGAAATCAAAAAAGGTGATACAGCAGTCATCGATGCCGATGGCGATAAAATTACAATTCACAAAAAATAATAACAAATTGACCTCGAACAAACCGTTTGAGGTCTTTTTTTCAAAAAAAATAAAATGTCTTGAAAAAATTGTAAAAATATGATATTTTCAAGACAAAGATGAAAGGATAAATTATGTTTAAAAAAACATTTTTAACGGTAGCATTTGTGGCATCAGCATTAGTTTTGACTGGTTGCGGAAAAACTGAAGCACCTCAACCTGCTGAAAACGAAAAACCAGTTGCAGAAACACCGGCAGTAGAACAAAAAGCACCTGCAACATCAATTCAAAAGGGACTTGATGAATACAATGACGTCGTAACTTATTTGAAGGATAGTTTTGCAAAAAAAGGTGAATATCCGCAAAATCTTGAAGAATTGAAAATCGGAAACAAATCTCTTCCATATACTTACATGTCTTTTGGTGCAAAAGATATGATTTTCATGGTTGAAGATGGTGCGAAAACGGCTGCATATTTTTGCTCAAATAAAGAAATGGAAAACTGCAATCCTGAAGCAAAAAAAGACGGCGTAACTTACTCAACATACAAAGATTGGGTTATCGCAACGAAAAAATAGTTTTAAAAACTCAAAACACAAAAATCTGTTCTTTGAAAAAAGAGCAGATTTTTTTTGCCTGAAAAAGTAATATGCCTGCATCTCTATTAGGATTGGATTTTCCGTGGCAATCCAGCCGAAATAAAGTGTCAATCCGGTATTTTCGCAATAATCCAGTCTGAAACTCTACATTATTCTTTTACACCGCCGCTCATAATGTCGTTGATGAAATATTTTCTCCCCAAAAGGAATAATACAATGACAGGAACACAGCAAACAACGCAATATGCGGTCAATTCGCCCCACATAATGACTTCTCGATAACCCGATTTGAGATAGGCAAGTCCGACGGGCAAAGTCCGCATTGTTTCTGAAGTTGTGACGATTAACGGCCACATAAATGAATTCCATGTTGTTATGAATGTGAAAATTCCGAGTGTTGCAACAGCAGGTGCTGCAAGGGGTAGGGCTGTTCGGAAAAAGATTCCGAATGTTCCACAGCCGTCAATTTTTGCGGCATCTTCGAGTTCTTTTGGAAGCATTTTGAAATATTGCCTCATCATGAAAACCCCGAAACCACCGAACATTCCAGGCAAAATCATTGCTTGATAAGTGTCAACCCAGTTGAGTTCTCTCATTACAAAAAATAGCGGAATAATGTTTACCTGAGGCGGAATCATCATCGTGATGAGGATTATGATAAACAAAGGCTCTTTAAATCGGAATTTTAACCTTGCAAAAGCGTATCCTGCAAGTGCCGAGATAAAAACTTGCCCGATTGTTGTGATTGTCGCAATATAAAAACTATTGAAAAAATATTGTTTTAAGGGAATTGTTGAAAAAACGCTCTTGTAGTTTTCAAAGGTTATGCTTTCGGGGAAAAATTTTGGCGGGTAAGAAAAAATTTGTTCTTCTCCCGAAAAAGATAACGTCAACATAAACAAAAACGGCAAGAGCATTAGCAATGCACCAGAAATCAGTACACTGTAAGATAAAATTTTTAATGCTCTGTCTTTATTTTTCATAATCCGACTATATCAGGAGTTGTGATTTTCGGCAAAAAAGATAAATTTGTTAATTTGACGATAAAATTAGGATAAAGCGAATAAAATTGATATAATAAAAATCATGACAAAAAAATAAAAGTCGTAGGTTGGGTTTTAACCCAACAACGTCAATGTAAAAACACCGTCATTCTGAGGGATTTATCTCGAAGAATCTAATTTTCGCAATCGTTTTTCATTATTCTTTGCCTAAAGGCTCAGAATGACTGAAGTTTTTTTGTCATTGCGAATGAAATGTATGCGAAGAGTTAAAATCCTGTAACCACGCATTTCACAACAAATATTAATCTTTTACATATTCTATAATATCATTCACCGAACAATTAAAAAATTTACACAAGATATTTATCGTATTTAAACTAATATTTTGGTTTTTACCATTCCTCAATTTTGAAATAGTTGCTGTTCCCAAACCTGTTTTTTCTGCCAACATTTTTGAGGTCATTTTATTTTGCCAAAGTAAATCGTCTAATTTAATAATTATCATTCTAAAATTATAGTTTACATATCACTTAATTGATTATTATTATCATTAGTGATATTATAAATACCGTATGCGATATATTTATTTTATAATTCTATACTTATTTATAAGTATAATGTGTCAATTAAAAGCGGAAGCACACAAATATCCCGAAAAGGCTTATCAGCATGCTTGGTGTTCGACTCAAGGTGGTATTGAAGAATTTAAGAATAAAGATTATACACGAATAGATTGTTTAACAAAAACGCATGCCGTTGAATTTGATTTTGCACATAAATGGGCTGAAAGCATTGGTCAAGCATTATATTATGGCTTAATGTCGGGAAAACGTGCAAAAGTAGTCCTAATTCTTGAAAATCCACAAAAACAAATGATTTACTATGATAGGGTCAAAAGACTTTCAAATGTTTATGATTTTGATGTCGAATATACAACAACAACAATTCTTGAAAGATAAAAAACAAAAATACTAATTTTCGCAATCGTTTTTCAAGATGCTTTTTGGTTTTGTGAACGAAGCCTTTGATACTTTCTTTCGGCAGGATTGTCACGAGCAACGTTCTCGCCGTGACAACATTGTTTCTTGTCACAAAAAAACACCCCCTAAAGCGGGGGTGTTTCGGAATTGTGAATTATAAAACGATGTCGTCCAATCTTTCGATATCTGTTTTAACTTTTTCAATCCAGTTTCTTGCTCTCGGTGAAGCCTGTGACCAGTTAACGGCACAGATACTTCTTTGTACCCAAACTAATTGTTTGAAGAATTCGTATTGAGCGTTTGAAGCCTTCAATTTTGCTTCAAGGTAAGTATCTTGAGCATCAACCATTTGGGCAACAGGTGCTTTGCCCTTGAGGTAGTTTGCTTTTACAGTCATATAGTTTTCTTTTGCTGCAAACATTGCTTTGTATTCTTTTTCAATACTGAAGTAGCATGAAAGAGCATCGTTAATGACAGTTCTAATGTGTTCTTCGATTGTCAACTTAGCACCTTCGTTCATCGCCATCAAGGCTTTCTTTTCATTCGAAACTCTTGCGATTTCAGCAAACTTCGTACCACCTTCAATCGGTTTCCATTGAGCAAAAATACCGATGTAGCCGTTTGTTTTTTCAGCGTGAGGCAATGTATTATACATTAAACCTGTCATAGGAGTGTACAATGGGATTTTCACGTCGCCTGCATAATGTCTGCCGAACAATGATTGATATTGAAGTGTCAATTTTGCATCAGGCAAGAAGAATTTTTGGATATACATTCCTCTTTCAACATTTTTCATTCTCATTGCCGCTTTCAATTTTGCAAGTTCAGGCGAAACATCGTATGCTTCTTGGATAAGTAATTGAGTGAATTTTTCGAGTGCTTCAGGAGTTCTTACATAATCAAGAATATATAAATCTTTCGTGTAGAATGCAGGGTCGTCAGCCTTCAAAGGTGCAAGCGTAAAGTCTTGGTTTTGAGGTTCTGCAAGAACTTTATTAATCATAATTTTGATGTTTCTGTGTTCAGAATTCATTCTGATTAAGTGTTCTTCGTTGATTCTTAATTGGCTTGCCCAACGCATTGCTTCTTCTCTTCCGCAGTAACCCAATTTTTCACGAACCTTAGCCATTGCAAGATTTTCTCTTGATTCTGCAACATATTCTTCTTGAATTTTGATTGAATTTTCAAGCATCAACAAGTCAATATACAAAAGTGCAACGTTGATACCCATATTTTGCTCTGCAAGCAATCTTTCTGCATAAGCAAAATCTTTTTGTCTGTGTTTAATCAAAATGTTTGTTACCAATGCAGGTGAATAAATAGGTTGGTCAAGACCCATTTGGAAAATACCGGTTTCTTCAGGGTAAATCAAAGATGATGATTTTGCCCAATCGTGGCTATATTTTTGCCAACCAACAGTTGTTGAGAATGTCGGCAACCAGTGCAAATAAGCTGATGCAACTGCTGCTCTCGCTGCTTTGATACCGTAATTTGTCTTTTCGATATCTTTGTTTTGAATGTTCAATTTGTTGAAAACATCTGACAATGTGTATTGCGGAGCTTTCTTTGACGTAATGATTTTTGCGTTGTTCAAAAGTCTGAGGTGTGCCTTGTAGCCAACCTTTTCCGCTGTGTCTGTGTTGATATACAAAATATCATCTTCATAGAAGTGTAATTGGTGATAATCATTCTTTGTTGTCTTACCGTCAAGAACCGCTCTGACGTTGAAAGATGTTGCTTCTGCAACCTTTCTGTCCATATCCAAAGCACCTGAACCTAACATACAACCAAGTTTTACATCACTTTCACCCAACGCTGAGAATGTCATAATCTTTCTGTCTGAAAGTTTTGTGAACATATCTTCCAATTGTTCAAGCGTCAATGTGAATTGGGGTAAAATGAATGCCGCATCACAATCCGACGGAATTCTGTCAATCGCCTTGTCAACACTGCCGTTAACAGGAACAACAACAAAATTGATTGACTTGTCCTTCAATTTTCCTTGGATAAATCCATGCCAGTCTTTTTGTGTCTTGTAATAACCTTCGTTCATTAAAATAGCAACCTTGTTGTAAGGTGCAATTCTCTTGAATTGTTCAAGTTTTTGAGCAGTTTGTGCAATAGGCGAGAAGAATCCTTCGCCGAAATCTCTCAAACCATATTGGTCAACAGTTACAACAAATTTACCCTTGTTATTAACTTTTCCGATGTATTTTGATGTTAAATAACCCAAAGCAACAACGATTGTCGCATTTGAATTGAGTGCTTTATCACAAATTTTCTTCGCACCTGCTTCTGTCCAGTCAGCAGTATAAACGAGTTCTTTTGGATAAACAGCATTGTAATCTTTCGCTACTGATGCAGTGATAGATTTTTTGAAATTTTCAAGAAAATAATCGTTTGCAGGTGACGGACCGTCAATTACAAACGCAATTCTTGCAGTAGTTTTAGCGGACTTCGCAACGGTAGCCTTCTTCGCATTTGAAGCGGCTGCAGCCATAGCAGGCATGCCCGTATTGAAAAGAAATAATCCGCATAAAAGCAGCGTTATAATCTTTTTCATTTTTTATTTCCTTTTTTCTCACTTACCAATAAAATTTTATAAGAAACCCAGTGATTTAGGCAATATTATTAAGCCAGATTGTTACATTTGCAAGATAATATTGTCTTGTTTACTTTGATAATTAGTTTTTAATACTATGTCTAAAAATTAAAAACCACTAAAATTACGAGTTTATGGTAGATGGCAAATCGGACAAAATGTTTTTTAATTTAAAAGTTTGAAACTTAACATTTTAAAAATACATGTTGAATAATAGATAAAAATATATTATTATGTTGTTGTGAAGTTTTGTAACGTTTTGCTGAATACATGGTCAACATGGTAGCAAAAAAAAACGTAATCATGATTTCATGCAGATGAGAACTTTAGAAGCATGCATAAGCAAAGATGTGATAAAGTTTTCGAGAAGTGAAAGTTCTGATGGCGTCAGCAAGAGTTGATGCAAAAAAGTAAAAGAAGGACGTTGTGGGCGTTGAAATAGACCGAAACAACGGAAAACAGAGCATTTCACGAGGGTAAGTGAAGAAATGACCCGAGCCGATACGGCTTCAGGGCTGTATTAGGCAAGACGTTCGACTTGTGAAAACGAGGCGAGTGTTATACGGATTGACTTTAGTCGAAGTTAATCAATCGGGATACTCAAGCAGAGGACACAGTTATGGTAGATACCAGATCTGCGGGAGCATTCGGTATAGCAGGAGCGTTGAATTTCCGAAGCGGCGACATATCGGGAACGGCTGCAAAGACTGCCGACGATAGAGCAAGCAGAGGAACCGAATACTACCGTCAAAATAAAGATGATGATGATAATGCAAATCGTTTCGGATTTGATAATTATATGGACAGAAGTGCACAACTCAATGCAACTCTGAATTCATTGGCATTAATGAATGTAGCAGGAATTATCAAAAACAACAAAATGTATAGTAGCAGTTTGAAAGAAAAACAAATCATCAAATAAACACGAATGAAGGAACGACAATCGTTCCTTTTTTATTGGGATTTTTCAAATTTATATCATAATGATAATGTTAAAAATGTTACGGAAAATTAACATGCTTAATAGAAAATTAAAGAAAATTTTTAAAAAGTCGATAAAACACATGTAGTGTAGGCGGAAAAGGTGTTACTGTGAATTTTAATGATTTCATTTTGAAAAAAGCAGCATTAAGCGGTATCAAGCAAGGTTCGCTTGGAACGTTTACATCGTCAGTTAAAGAAAATATCAAGAATATTTCTCTTTTTAACTCAGCATCTTTTGAAGACTTAGAAAATATTGATATTGAAAAATTACTTGAAACTGATGATATTGACAGTGTGCTTGGCGAAAACGCAACGCCAGACCAAAAGGCTTTAGCACAAGTTGTTAAGGCACTTTTAGAAGTTGATGATATTAAAGAAAAGGCTGATGTTGACGGTAGTGGCAAGATTGAGCAAGCGGAAGCATTAGAATTTTTGAAGAGTGCAATGGCGTTTGATGGCGACCTTACAAATCTCACGATGGACGATTTGGATGCACTTGTTGAAAAAATGAACATTGACCTTTCGGCAAACTGGGACGAAGCGATTAACGAAGCAGTTCAAGATAAAATTGAAGATGTTGCAGACAAAGCAACACAAGCAATTCAATCTTCACCTGTTGGAAACGCTATTTCCAACGCTGCATCGAGGATTAACAATGCTATAAACGGTGGTTCATCTGCAAATAAAAACAATAAAACTGCACAACAATCAGAAACACCTGAAGCAATCAAAAAGCAAATTGAAGAAAAACAAGGTGATATAAAAGACATTGAAGCGAAGGCGGAAGAAGAAGTTGCCGAACAAGAAAAATTAAAAGAAGAGGCGATGAAGAAGGCTGGCGTTTCTGATGAAGAATTAAAGGCTTACAAGGAAAAAGAAGCAGAAATCGGCAAACAAATTACAGAAAAAGAAACTGCTATTAAAGAAAAAGACAGTTTGATTTCTGATAAAGAATCGAGTGTTTCTTCGAACGAATCATACATTTCGTCACTCGCTTCACAAATTTCAGCAAACGAATCGAAATTGTCCTCGATTTCGGGTGATGATGACAATGCTGCTTCGAAAAAACAAGAAATTAACAGCAAAATTTCGAACTTGAAAGCAGAACAATCGAAAAAAGAAGAAGAAAATACTAAACTTAAACAAGAAATTGAAACTGCTAAAAAGGAAAAGACTACACTTGAACAAGAAAAACAAAAACTTGAACAAGAAAAGCAAAAACTTTTGTCGGATTCATTGGACGCTTCTAAGGGATTTGGCAAAGGCGTAGGCTCTTCTGAAGCAGTTAGCAAAATGAAAGAAAATATCACGAATTTCGATTCGAAAATTTCTGAAATCAAAGCAAATTCGCAAAAAGAAGTTGCTGCAAAACAAAGCGAAATTCAAGAATTAGAAGTTAAATTGAAGAACGCAGAAGCAGCAGAAGAAAGAACGAAATTCCTCAAAGAAAACACATATAAAGCAGGTTTGGGCTTGACTGGTGAAGAACTTGCAGAAATCGCAAGAACGACTGGTGGTGCAGAAGGAACAACGGGCTGGTGCTTGAAGGGTGTAAACGACTCTCTTGAAAAGGCTTATGGCTTCAGACTTTCATACAATTCAGCATACCAAGCAATTGGCGAAATGCAAAACAAAGAAGGTTTCGAAGATGTTACGAGCCAATACACAACAGACCAAGACTTGGCAAACCTTCCGGCAGGTGCAATGGTTATTTGGGAAAACGGCAACGGTCACGAACACGGTCACATCTCGATTGCACTTGGCAATGGTCAAGAAGCATCAGACCACATTCAAACTCAAACAACAAGCCGCTACGGTACAAAATATCACATCTTTATGCCTGTAACATAATTTGTATCGTGAAAATAAAATTACTAAAAATCAGACTTTCGGGTCTGATTTTTTTGTGAGAGACAGTAAGGGTTCATTGTTACTGCGAAGGGACTTCGTCCCGTTCAGACATTATTGTCATTCTGAGGGATTTATCCCGAAAAATCTATTTTTAGACAATCATTTTTCGTCATATTGAGCGAAGCGAAATATCTATTTTTTGTAATACGGTTTGAAATTATTGATTTTATCAATCAAACCT
>OMSS01000139.1 GCA_900313795.1 uncultured bacterium
GTTAGAATTTTTTCAAATAAAAATTTGAAAACAATAAAAAAATGGATAAAAGAAAATGCACTTAAAAAGATAATCACAAACCCAAATCCATTTAATTCAGCCAAAACTAAAATAGATGAAAATATGGAAATATACACACTGAACAATTTTTCAAAAATATTTAAAACACCAAACACGACAAAAAATATAAAAACTTAAAAAAAGTTGTTGACGGAAAATTTTGTTCTTGTTATTATAGTCGAGCAAGGATTTGCGTCTGTAGCTCAGCAGGTAGAGCACTCCCCTTTTAAGGGATAGGTCGCGCGTTCGAATCGCGCCAGACGCACCATTTAAGAGGTTGAAAAACCTCTTTTTTATTGCAAAATTTTTCCGCTAATTCCACAACTACAACAATTCCTGCAATTTTCCAACCTCACACATGCAAAATTCAAAAAACTTCCGTCAATTTCTTCAAATTTTTGTTAATTTTTAGGAAAGTCCTGATTTCTTTTGTATAATATTTTTAGCAGGAGATTTTTATGAAAAAGTTTTTGAACATATTGATTTTATTTATGTTGACGGCTATGCCCGCTTTTTGCGAAACCTTAACATATTCTTCAATCCCAGTTAAAGATGAAAAAACAGGGTTCGAAATTGCGAGAGTTATCGTTCCTGAAAATTTTGAGGTTTCTTCAACTGTCGAGTGGACAAGAGACTTTGAAAACCCTGCAAAACTCTATATGCAAGCAAAATCGAAAGAGTCTGACGTAACGTTTTCATATTTATCCTCAAAATCTTATGTCGACAATCTGAAAACTCAAGAATTAAAAAACGGGGAATTTGATTATGATTTTCGAACCGTTAACAAAAAAATGGTCTCTCCTGATGAATATTTCAGGACATACATTTTATCTAAAAACCCCGATGCGACTAAAATAACAAATCTTTCGTCAGTCGATATGCCATCAGGCATGGACGAATATTTGATTGGTTTGATGTATCAAAGAATTGATGAGTTAAACCTTACCGCAAAGTCCGACACCCGTTACTCAAAAATTAAAATCACAAACCCAATAATCGTTCCGCAAGTCGTGACTTTTTCATACCAATCAAACGGAAAAGATTACAAAGAAACATTTTTGACAATGTTCACCTCTGTTGAATACCAATTTACGGGCAAAAACAAAAACGACAAATCAAAAATAAAGGACAAAAAATTCTGGACAAGAAAAGGACTTTACTCTATCAAAGCGGAATCCAAAGATTATGACAAATTTTTTGACGATTTCATCATTTTTACCGCAAATTCAATGCCTAACAACAAAGCCGTCAACGCTTTAGAACACGTTAAGCAAGAAATGGTCATTGAATTAAACCCATATTTCGTCGATTACAACAAAAAATCGACCTTAAAAAATCGCCCGTCTGATTTGTTCAGAAGATATTTTGAAGTCGGATTACCCGACTATTCTTACATCGATTCGATGATTAAGCCGACGCTTTCTCAAGTCAGATGGCTCGTCAACGTCATCGTTCCGCAATCAGAATTTTCCTACCGCAAAATCAATCAAGTTTGGAGACAAAAATTCTACGTTCCGCAAAAATTTGAATACGTTTATATGAACAAAACTGATGGAAGTTGGGTAATTTCAACCGAAAATCAAAACCTCAAAAAAGGCTGGATTACACTCAAACCAAACCATTTGAAATAACTGCGTAAAATTTTATTACCTAATTAACCCTGAAAAAACAACAATTTTTCTGTTGCAAAATCTCACGCAAAAATTATTTTCCATACGAACTCATTGAATTTTATCACGGACAATTAAATCCATTTACAAGTCGCCTAAATTTCTGCGTTTTGTTCTTCTTTTTCTTCTTCAGTTTCTTCTGTTTTGGGTTTATGTTGAACTTTAATCTTAACAATTCTCGTACCGTCAAGTTCAATTACCGTCAAAACAAAATCGTCCCATTCGACAGTATCATTGACTTCCGCCATTCTGTCCAAATGTTTCAAGATTACGCCCGCAATCGTTTCAACATCTTCTTCTTCAGGGATTTCCTTCTTGAAGTAATCTGCAAATTCGTCAATACGCATAATGCCGTTTGCAATATACTCATCGTCGCTAATCTTGACGATATCAGCCTCTTCATCAGTATCGAATTCGTCTTGAACCTCGCCGACGATTTCTTCCAAAATGTCCTCAAGCGTAATCAAACCGCTCGTTCCGCCAAATTCATCAACGATAATCGCCATTTGAACTTTATTCGTTTTGAAATCACGAACCAATTTATCCAGAGGAACAGTCTCAGGGAAGAATTTCGCCTCACGAAGCATCGCTCTAAGGTTGAACTCCTTCTTATTAATCGTCATTGCATACAAATCTTTAACGTGCAACAATCCGATAATATGATCCAAATCTTCTTCATAAACAGGATAACGAGTGTATTGATTATCTAAAATAGTTTTTTCAAGTTCGTCAAACTCAATATCCACAGGCAATGCAACCATATCAGGTCGAGGACTCATAACCTGTTTTGCGTCCTTATCTGAAAATTCGAAAATATTTTGAAGCATATTTTTTTCAGTCTCGTTCAAAATACCTTCGTTATAACTTGCCTCAACAATCATACCAATTTCTTCAGGGGTATGAACAGAATGAGCAGATGCCGCAGGGTGAATGTTAATCAACTTGAGCATATAATTTCCGAAACCGTTAAGCAAGAAAATAAACGGCTTGAAAACCTTAGCAATATGAAGCATCGGTTTTGCAATGAAAATCGCTGTTCTTTCAGGATACTGCAATGCGATTGACTTCGGCATCAATTCACCAATTACAACGTGCATAAACGTAATCAAGGCAAATGCGATACCTGTTGCACAAGAGTGAACCGCAATGGTCTTTTCAACCCCGGGCAAGAACGTGAACAAAGGTTCTAAAATCGAAGCAAGCGTTGATTCTCCAACCCAACCTAAGCCGATACTTGCAATCGTGATACCCAACTGAACCGCCGCAATATATGTATCGAGGTGTTCAATTTCGCTGCAAACCAAACCTGCTGTCTTGTTTCCGTCCTTCGCAAGTTGTGCCATTTTTGTCTGTCTTACATTCACCAATGCAAATTCTGAAGCAACGAAAAATCCATTTGTCAGAAGCAAAAAGGCAATGCCCATTAATTTTAAAATTGTCAGTTCAATGTCCATAGTTATCTCTACTGATTTCAATTATACAATTAAAATCAATAATTTTCAAGTCGCCGAAACCTCATACGTAAAACGACCGCAAGACAAGCATTTCAAAACTTATACATTCGTTACATGGGCTTTTTATCTGATGTCGAATGGCAACAGCCTATCAAACCGATGACTTTTCCCTTTATCGAAATAGGGATTTTTATCATCTTTATGCAGCATTTTTTGCCATCTCGAATGGTACAAAATTCCAAGATGTGTTTCTTATTCTCTTTAAGCACGAATTCGTCTTGTGCCCGTATTAACGATAACTCTTCCTCTCC
>OMSS01000039.1 GCA_900313795.1 uncultured bacterium
CAAGCCTGTTACTTTCCGAAAACGGAACTTTCAGAATTCTTGCAATACCTTTAAAAGCAGCCTTTGCCGCATAAGTTCCAAATGTTATAATCTGGCAGACTTTATCTTCCCCGTACTTTTTAGTAACATAATCAATTACTTCCCCTCTTCGTTCAATGCAAAAGTCTATATCTATATCAGGCATTGTAAAACGTTCAGGATTTAAAAATCTTTCAAACAACAGTTTATGCTTAATAGGATCTAAATCTGTAATCTCCAGTGCATAAGCAACGATTGAACCGGCAGCAGAACCTCTGCCAGGTCCTACAGGTATACCGTTCGTTTTTGCAAAATGTATAAAATCCCAAGTAATCAAAAAGTATGCAGGAAAACCCATTTGATTGATTACGCTAAGTTCGTAATTCATACGTTCTTCAAGGGCTTTTGTAACAGTGCCGTAACGCTTTTTCATACCTTCTCGAACCTTGAAATCAAGGTAACTTTCGACGGTGTGATTCGGTGGTACGTCAAAGTGAGGCAATTTCGATTTGCCAAGTTCGATTGTCACGTTACACTTTTCGGCTATTTCGACGGTATTTTTGATAGATTGCTCGAAAGTTTCATCGTCCAATTTTCTGAATGCCGCACGAAGTTCTTCGGGCGTTTTGACGTAAAATTCGTCGTTCGAAAATTTGAAACGGTCAACATCTTTCTTGCTCGAGTTCGTTTGGATACAAAGCAATGTGTCATGCCACGATGCGTCCTCTTTTTTCATATAGTGGCTATCGTTCGTGATGACGGTTTTGATGTTTAATTCTTTTGCAATTTTCAAAAGTCCGTTGTTCGAAAGTTCTTCCTCTTGCAAGCCGTGGTCTTGAAGTTCGAGATAATAATCATCACCGAAAATCGATTTGTAATACTTTGCAACTTCTAATGCTTTGTCGTAATCTTTTTCTTCCCAAATCGCCCTTGAGACTTCACTTGCGATACAAGCAGAAAGACAAATTATGCCCTCACTGTGCTTTTCGATTAATTCGTGATTGCAACGTGGTTTGTAATAATATCCGTCAACAGCCGATTTTGAGGCAATTTTGACGATGTTTTTGTAACCTTGATTGTTTTTCGCAAGTAAAATAAGGTGATAGAGTTTGTTTTGTCCTGGTTTTTTTTCGGTAATATCACCATGATAAACGTAAACTTCAATCCCGATAATAGGCTTGATTCCCGCTTCATTTGCGGTTTTGTAAAGTTCAATCGCTCCGTGCATAACTCCGTGGTCAGTAACCGCAACGGCAGGCCAACCTTGGTCTTTGCAAAAAGATACCAATTTCTTAATTTTGATAGCACCGTCCAACAAACTGTATTCCGTGTGCAAATGCAATGGAACGTATGACATTTCAATTCCTTTCGACAAAAATATTTTACAATAAACAAAGCATGCCCGTGAGGAAATTTGATTTTGTTTCCACATTTTTTCATAAAATAATTGCTGAACAGATTTTTCGTTATAAGGTTCAGAATCTGTATATCAAAGACCACGAGTTCATGGTGACAAAACAGGCTCAAACTGACAGGGAAGAAGTCCCCCAATAACGACAAAAGCAAAAACAAAAAACTCTTTCCAAAGAAAGAGTTTTTGATAATGAAGAATTATTTACAAACAATTATTTTTGTTCGTTTTCTTTTTCTTGTTCGCTTTTTTCGACGAGTTTGTTCAATCTATTGCAGAACGCTTCTGCTGACAAAGGTTTGCCCGTAATTTCGATGAGGTTTTCATCATCTGTTTTCGAGCCGCCGTATTGGAACAAGTTGTTGTCCAAATATTCCGCAGTGCCTTTATTTTCTGTTAATTTGCCGCCGAATTTTTCAGTCAATGCTTCATATAACTGTGCTTTGATAAGCGAAGCACGGAAGTAGTTTTGGTAATATCCGGGGTGTGAGAGGAAGTGCGGAATAGTTGCCCATTCGTTTGTCGGGGTATCTTGTTCACTTCTTCCTTTGTATTTTACGCCCATATCGTGCCACAAAGCCTTTAAATCTTGGTCGGGGTTTTCGTACATTTGACGTTCAAAGTCGATAATTGCCATACTTGAGCCGACAAATTTCGATTCCTCCTTGCCTAAAGAATTTTCAAATTTTGCGTTGACTTCGGGAGAAACAAGGTCTTTTGCAAGCCCTTCTGTTCTAATCATATCACCCATCATCATTGCAACTGCTTCTGTCATTGTGCTTGTTGTATCTTGTTCAAGATAGGGTAAACTTGCGTCTGTTTTGACCGTGAACACTGAGTGTCCAAGTTCGTGCATCAACGTATCAACGCTCGAAACATTGTTTGTCAAGTTTGCCAAAATTCTTGCATCTGAGCCTGGGGTAATTGGGAATGAGAAGCCGTGAGTGTTTTTGTTTTCTCTCGGGAACAAGTCAAGTACAATCGGCATTTCATCGACGTTGTAACCCATTCCTTCATAAGCCTTTTTAGAAATTTCAACTACTTGTTCTTTCGTCTTGAGTGCATCGTTGACTGCTTTTTCGGGGTCTTCGCCACAAATAAGTCCGTAATGGTAACTTCTCAAATCTTCAGGAGCAACTCCGAAGGCTTTCGACAAGTCTGCTTTCGTTTCTGCCATAACTTTTTCGTTAGAAGATTTTGTTTGTTCCGCTACGTCGGATAAAAGTTTATCCAATTCTTCGGGTTTAATATCGTAATCTTCAGAGATTTTCATATCGAAATAGTTGTCATAGCCTTTTTTCTTTGCAAAATCGTTTCTCATTTTAACGAGTTCAACGAGGTCGTCTGCAATCAAGTCTCCTGAAGCGATTTTCGCATCTGCTGCTTTTTTTCTAACTTCGGGGTTAGTTTCTGTTTCCATAATTTTTTGGATTTGTGCCTTCGAAACAGGTTCGCCATCGATTTGCATTTGGAAAGAATTTAACTTTTGTGAAATCTCGTTTTCCTTTTTATTCATTGCTTCAAGGTCTGTTTTGTATTCAATTCCGTCGCCGAATGCACTCGTCAAAATTCGAAGTTGTTTTTGCAATTTTTCGTCTTTAACTCCGCCTGCATCGTTGATTTCCTTGAGTTTTGCATAAGTTTCGGGGTTGTCATAAAAATTGTTGACCTTATCTTGTGCAACATTCATTTTATCCATATTTTCTTCGGTACTGTTGATATAAAAATCCCAGCCTGCTTCTTCGGAGCCTGAGAGAACTTCTTGCATTTTAGGTGAAATTGTTTCTCTCAATTCGACGAATTTATCGTCGTTTGACTTTACCGGTTCGGCTTTTGTCGAAAACTCCACGCTATCTGCTGGCAAGGGTTTCGTTTTTGGGAAATTATCTCCAACTTTTTTAAGGTTATTAACAACCGAAGAGTGAATGATATTACCGATTTTCATCTTAAATCCTTCCTTACACAAAATATTTTTTTGTGATTAAAAATTTTTCTTTATTTTACCAATTTTATTCGTTTTTGTAAATTGCAAAAAATGGCGATATTGCCTAAAACAGACTGTTCTTGCGTGATTTTGCGATTGTAAATTTATTCGGCTATGACCCTTTTTTGTCTGATGAGGCATGCTGTTTCGCCACTTTCTAATTTGATTTCTTCGACAAGTGTCATTGTTTCTTCGTCGAAATCAGCCGAAACGATTACCTTTTCTCCATATTTTACCTGTTTCTTATATTGGATTTCAAGTTCTGAAATTCTTGTCGAAACAAGCATATCGAACGGCAAAATTTCATCTGCCCAAGTCAAATATACCGCATTGTTAACGTGACAATTTACGTCAAGATTGTTGTATTCTGCGACAAATTCTTTTTGAAAATCAACTTTTTTCAAAGCGGGAATTTTGGGAAAAGTCGAACGAAGTTCGTCACGATTTACATTTGGAAATCCTGAAAAAACTTCTGCCGGCATAACGATTTTACCCGTTTCTAAATCTGCTACCGCCCAAGAACTCGTGGCTTCGCCGATTTTCTTGTTGTCTTCATTAAAAATATCAAAGTCCCGAATAAACGTAATTCTCATAATTCCGTTGGATTGCGATTCGAGAGTGATTTTACCGCAATTTTTAATCGTGTCAAAAATTTTGATATGATATTTTGTTAAAAACCAACCGATATTTTTATTTTGAATTTGCGAGTATCCAATTCCCATAATCTCTGCGTCAACGGCTGCGATATCTTGAAAGAAATTCAACAATACCGCTTCTTTGAGCCTGTTTTTGCAGTCTGTTTCGTGAAATTGAATCTCGTAAGTTTTTCTATACATTTTAAAAATCCAATTCTATTTGACACATGAATTATAACATATCTTAAACAAAATCATCTTTTTTCGTTAAATCCGCTTAACATCTTTGTTAAATTTTGAATAATAGGTTAGAATATAGACGGACTAATGTAAATTATCGGAGCAATTTAATAAAATGAAAAAGAGAACACTATTGTTATTAGCATCGGCAGTCCTTGTGACGGGCATGTTTGCAGATGAATCGACGGTTCAGGCTCGTACGGTTCTCGGTACAAACGGTGCAATCATTAGACAGTTGCCGAGAACTAACACTGATGCCTTGAAACAAATTATGTCAAAATATTCAACTCCGGATAAACGATTTGACAGACAGGCAGCGATTTTTGATTATTATGATAGAAACCACAGATATATTGAAGCAGATATGGCTTTCAATGAATTTATCGGCATGATTAAGGATTTGGACGGCAAAGCGAGAGAAAAAGAAATCGCAAAATGGACTCCGTTCATTGAAGAAGGTATTAATGACCAACCGAATAATGCAAGACGTCATTATCAAAAATCGGTTTGGGAAAGAAATTTTGGCTCTAACGAAAAAGCCTTTGAGGCAATTAAACACGCTGTTGCTCTCGATTTTCAAAATATTAACTATCGATATGAATATGCTCAATTTGCTCTCGATCATAACGATTACGACAAGGCAATCGAAATTTATACAGCCTTGAAAAAAGGTTATCCGCACGATGTTGATTACAGAATTGCACTTGCAAAAGCATATTCCCAAGCAGGTCAATATGACAAGGCTATTCACGAATATCGTGTCGCATCAGCATTTGAACCGGGAAACAACGAAACCGTTATCGCTCTTAACGAAGCGGTAAACGCTTATTACTCTGAAATGGGCGGTCAAAATTTCTATGATCCGATGACAAATGTTGCTTATTCAAGAGGCGGAAACGCAAATGTTGGACAAACAACTCCGAGTTATGAACAAAGAGGTACAAGACAAGTTTCTCCGACAATGATGGCACTTTCTGCATCAGGTACGAAAAATATTGAACAAGAAGTTGACGAAAATCAACCTTCTCAAAGCAAATACGCTCCTGTTGACAATCGTCAAATGGTCAATGCTTCAAACCGTGGTGAAAAGAAAATGCCTAACGTTAAAGAAGCAACTCAAAGAAGAAATCTTCAATATTCACACTCTGTTAACTCGGGCAATTACAGACCTCAACCCGCTCCGAGAACAAACAGTAACAAAAGAATTTTGGTTACTTACGTCAACGGACGTCGTGTTGTCAGAATTGTTAACGTAAATACTGAAAACGATTCGATGAATGCAGTTCAGAACGCATCTGCAACCTTCGAAAATCAACTCGAGAATACAAATTCTTCATACGAAGAACAAGATTTGAGACAAAGACAACAGTCTAACACAATAGACTTTGCACCATCTGAAACAGAATATACGCAACCGTCTACACCTTCTCAAACGACTTCTAAATATCAAACTACCAACACCACCCCGCAATCGGGCGAAATCGGTACAAGAACTACAATCGAAGGCGATCCAAGTGTTAAATCATTAACAAATTCACAAAATCGTAGACCCGTAATGTATGTTTCATACCAAAACGGCAAACGTGTAATCAGAATGGTTAACCCAAATTCAACAGCGTTAGGCTCATCGTCTGCACCTGTTGCAAATACTCAATCTTCGCAAACTGTTTCTTCAACTCAAACTCAAAAAGTTGAAAAACAAAAAGAAAAGAAGGTTAAGCAAGATAAAAAACAAAAGAACAATAAGGCTTCAAAGGCTGACAACAAGCCGATAACAAGTTCGCAAGAAAATACTGATATGTATATCAGAGCGAATGAATTGTTGACTCAAGAAGATTACAGAGGAACAATTCAAGTTCTAGAGGGTGTAAATCCGCCGACATTACGTTCTTTGACGATTATCGCATCTTGTTACAGTGCACTTGGTCAACCGCAAACCGCTATTGAATATTACAACAGAGCGGATTCGATGTCTCCGAATAACACGCAAATCCTTTACTCGCTTGCATATTTGTATTACACAAAAGGCGATATTCAACAAGCGAAAAAATATGTTGATGCTGCGATTGCCGCTGATCCGCAAAACGCAAACGCTCAACAGTTGAAACAACACCTTTCGCTTCAAGACAGCAACGAGGTTATGAATCAAGCTGTAACGTACATGAATCAAGGTGAATATGCTAATGCGAAAAAATTGATGGAAAAAGTTGTCGCTTCAAACCCCAACGATTTCCAAGCATATTACTATTTGGGTCACATTGCTTATGCGACAGAAAAATATGAAGAATCAACAAGAAACTTCATGATGGCAATTAAAAACAACCCGAATTATGCACTTTCATACTATTCATTGGGTCTTGCTTATGACAAACTCAGAGAATACAACCGTTCGCAACTCGCTTACGAACAATTCTTGAAGATGGAATTGGACGAAAACAAATATACTCAATATGCTAAAACAAGAGTCGCAACGATTCAGTCTAAAAAATAACAAACGTTAAATCCCCAAACGATAAAAAAAGACAGGTCTCAAAGCCTGTCTTTCTTTTCGAAAAATTTTTATATTAAGTTTGTTGGTTCAAATGGAGCATAGCCTCTGCTGAGTTGATGTATTTTTGTAAGAAACTCAACTTTTCATAATATTCTTCAGGGTTTTCTTTTGCAGCCTTAATTTCTGCTTCGTGTGCGACAAAAATTTCCGCAAGTTCCGGGTCAAACTGCATGCCCGCACAACGCTTGATTTCTTGGATTGCAACTTCGTGAGGGAGTGCTTTTCTGTATGGTCTTGTTGAAGTCATTGCATCGTAAGTGTCGGCGATAGCGATAACTCTTGCGAACAGAGGAATTTCAGTTCCTTTAAGTCCGCACGGATACCCACGTCCGTCCCAGCGTTCGTGGTGAGATTTGAGCCAACTTGCAACGGCGTGGAGTTTTTTGACGTTCTTAATCATCTTTTCTCCACGGCAAGTGTGGTCTTTCATAATCTCGAATTCTTCGTCAGTCAACTTCGCTTGTTTGCACAAAATTGCCTGAGGGATACCGATTTTGCCGATATCGTGCAAAAGACCAGCCGTTTCGATTTCTTCAAGAGCCGAATCCGTCAAGCCCAATTTGCTTGCTAAAATCAATGAATACAACGTTACACGGAGCGAATGACCGTGAGTGTATGGGTCTTTCGCATCAAGTGCACACGAAATAGACTTGATTGTCTTGTAAAATAACTCTTTTAAATCTTTCATAATCAAAGTTTTTCGTGAGGAGAGTTCGTATTTTTTAAGCCCATTGCTCACGGCAACTTTGAGTTCTTCGGGTTCGAAAGGTTTCAAGATGTACTGATAAAGTTGGCAATCATTGATTGCAGAAACGATGATATCAGAGTCTTGGTGACCTGTGAGAAGGATTTTGATGATGTCGGGGTGAGTTTCATTAACCTTTTTCAAAAACTCTGTACCTTCCATTTGCGGCATTTTTTGGTCGCTTACGATGAGGGAAATCGCATCACCTTCTTTTGCAACAACATCAAGTGCTTCATAGCCGTTCGATGCCGTCAAAATATTGTATGAACCCCTGAAAGTTCTTTTCAAAAGTTGAAGGTTGTTAATTTCATCGTCAACAATCAAAATCGTCGGCTTGGTGTCAGTCATGTCATTGTTGATAAAAGTGTCTATGCTTTCTTTTAAAAGTGTGTCACTTAAGCCCACGATGAGTCCTTCTTTAATTTCTGAATAATTCCTATTTAATATTATGCCCGTTTTTTTACAAAAAAACAAGACATGTTACGATTTTTCTTGATTTTTTAATATTTTATACTACTCTGAACTTATGAAAAGGAAAATGGCAGGAATTCTAAACGGCACTATTGGTGCGGTTTGTTACGGTACAAACCCATTGTTTGCTATACACATGTATTCAAGAGGTTTTGATGCAAACTCTGTTCTTTTTTACAGATATATTATGGCTGTCGTGCTTTTCGGCTTGTGGGCAAATTTTGTTAAAAAAATCCCTTTGAATTTGCACAAAGATGAATTTTTACCGTTGTTCATATCGGGCTTGATGTTTGCGTTTTCGTCCGTATTTTTGTTCATGTCATATTCGTATATCGACGGCGGAATTGCTTCTGTTATCTTGTTCGTTTACCCTGTGTTTGTTGCGTTGATAATGGCTTTGGGCTTCAAAGAAAAACTCTCGAAATCAGCCATCGGTGCAATCGGGCTTGTTCTTGTAGGAATTTTTCTCTTTTATAAGGGAAATGAACTGTCTGAGATATCCTTCCCTTGCCACCGCATAGTTAAGCTTGATAATGATATTGGCGAACCTGAGATCACATGGTATGATGTCCATACCGTTTATCCCTGTGGTATAGATCGGAAAAATCGGATCTCTATCCTCCAATAACCTGTCCAGGGCTTCAGCTATATTTGGTCTGGCTTTATCCTGCGGTTCTAAATATCTCCCCGCTGCCGTTTGTGACAAGTTTCCCTGGCTGTCAAAATCTATCAGAAGCACCTTGTATCCTTTTTTCGCAAGTTCCCCTCCGAAATTTAAAGTACTGGTGGTCTTTCCCACTCCCCCTTTATGATTAACTACCGAGATCGTCTTCATTTTACCTTTCCTTCCTTTCTTAACCTTTATGACGATGTCTTTCCCATTGATATATCTAAATTGTCTCCTGTAAGCGTCGCATAGCCAAAGACATACATCTGAACGTATCTTTTCATCGTACCTGTAGAGATGAAGTATTTATCCTCCAGATCCAGATAATC
>OMSS01000074.1:0-1708 GCA_900313795.1 uncultured bacterium
AACTGCTTGTTACGGTCAATTCACGGTAATAAATTTGATTGTTCGGATAAGCGGTTGCATCAGATTTCACGGAAGAAAATACGTTGATTGTTCCTCCGTCACGAACGGCCGCAAACGCAAGGTCTAATGCCTTATCCGCACCTGATGTCATAATGATTGCGTCAAATCCTGACGGGTTGACTTCCAATTTCATATCCGAAACTGTTTCTTCAAGATTGCCCAACCGGAATGCACTTTCGAAGCCCAATTTTCTTGCCAATTCAACTCTTTCTGGAATTAAATCAATTCCGTATGCGTTAAATCCGAATTCACGAACTGCTTGTCCCATCAAAAGACCGATTGTGCCAAGTCCGATAACGAGGACGTTTGCGTTGAAATCGAGTTGAGTTCTTTTGACGCATCTTATGCAGCAAGCAAGAGGTTCTGTGAAGGAGATATCTTCTTCCGAAATTGCACTTGTGAGTCTGAAAACAGTGTTCATAAGGTGGTCTTCAGAAACGTAAATGTATTCAGAAAATCCTCCGGGGACGATGTTCGTTTTTTTGAATTTGCGGCACATTGAATAATTTTCGCCAAAGCAATATGTGCATTCGAAACACGGAACGTGGTGTCCCATAACGATTTCATCGCCTACTTCAAAGTCAGAATTTGAATCGATTTTGACAATTTCACCCACAATTTCGTGTCCCAAAACTGTTCCGTCTGGCACGCTGTTGTGTTTCAATTTTACGATATCCGAGCCGCAAAGTCCGCAACCTGAAATTTTTACAATCGCACCTTTATCTTTAAGTTCGGGAATCGGCATTTCGACAACTTCGATTTTTCCCGATTTTAATACTGCTGCTTTCATTTTATCACCTTTTCTACTCCCGATTGTATCACAAAAAACATCAGTCGATTTCTTTGAGAAGTTTTTTGTCTGATTTTGAAAGGTTAGTTTTTAAAAATTTTTCAAATAAATCGGGGCGTTTTTCTTTGGTTCGCTCAAACTGTTTAATTCTACGCCATTCGGCAATTTTTTCGTGATTTCCACCGAGCAAAATCTCCGGAACTTCAAAACCTTCGTAGTTTCTGGGTTTTGTGTATTGCGGATATTCGAGCAAATATTCTGAATGTGAGTCATAATCTTTTGACTCTGCGTTGCCCAAAGTTCCGTCTAAAAGTCTTGTTACCGCATCGATTATGCAAATTGCGGAATATTCTCCGCCCGAAAGAACAAAGTCGCCAATCGAAACTTCTCTTGCTTTTGACAAAACTCTTATTCTTTCGTCAAACCCTTCATAATGACCGCAAATAATCCGAAGTTGGCTTTTTGTTGAAAATTCTTCTGCCATTTTCTGGTTAAAAAGTTCGCCTTGCGGAGTCATTATAATTGTTTCAGAATTTTCTAAAACCTCAACACTGTTTATAGCGTCCATATAAGGCTGACAGGACAAAACCATACCTGCTCCGCCTCCGTAAGGAGTGTCGTCTGTTTTTCTATGTTTGTCGTGGGTAAATTCTCTTGGATTGACCGTGTTTATTGAAATGACGCCTTTTTCGCCTGCACGAGAGGGCATACTCTCCGAACACGCACCTGTTATGATATCGGGAAACAAAGTGATTACGTCAAATCTCACTCGATTAACCCCTCAATATCTTTCACGACGACTTGGTGTTTTTTGAGGTCAACGACAGGAACTAATTCTTTCACGAACGGAACGAGGTG
>OMSS01000074.1:1716-8175 GCA_900313795.1 uncultured bacterium
AGTGATTTCCAAAATTTCGTTAGCACCGTTTGTGCCGACTTCTTTAATTTCACCGATTTTTTCTCCGTCAATATTGAAAACTTCCGCCCCGATTAAGTCACTGACGAAAAATTCATCTTCCGTAAGTTCAGTCTCTGCATGTTCTCTCGGAATTTTTATCTCAAGTCCTTTGATTTCTTCAACATCGTTAATCGAGTTAATTTCCTCAAATTTTATCAATGCAAATTGTTTGTGAAAACGAACGGATTCGACGGTATATTCCTTTTGAATTCCGTTTTTTGTCACAAAAACTTTCTCAAGACTTTCGATAAGTTGTTCTTTTCCTTTGGTGTAGCCGACTTTGACTTCGCCTTTTATTCCGTGAAAATTTAAAATTTTACCGACTGAGATTAATTTTGACATAATTATTTCTTAAATTCTTCCGGAGCATCGGGTCTGTCAGGATTCCAACGGTCAAGACCCATTTCTTTTCTGACAAGTCCGATTCCTACGTGAACACGCCATTCGTCCATTTTAAGTTGTGCTGCAATAAGTTTGTGGCAACCGATTGGCGGAAGCGGCAACAAAGGTTCGTATAACATTTTGATTGCCGTTAATTGGTCGGGTGTAACCGCAAGTTTTCTTTTCGGGAATGCCAATTTCGGCAACATCATTTTTTGACGTACCAAATTGATACCAAAGAAAACTTTTCTCGGTTCGATGCCGAGTGCTGCACCAATAACCTCGTGAATATCGTGGTTTGGCAATGGCAATGCTTTTTTATACAGCAATTCGATTTGTTCTAATTGTTCCTTTGTGATTAAAAGTTGTTTCTTTTGTTGCGGTTTTCTGTTGAAATTGCCGCCACGTTTGAATCCGCCACCTCTATTGTTGAAGTTTCTTTGCGGTCTGTCGCCATAATTACGTTGTGGTCTATCTCCGTAATTTCTGTCGCCGTAATTTCTTTGTGGACGGTCACCGTAGTTGCGTTGTGGTCTGTCGCCGTAGTTGTTGTATTTTCTTTGCGGACGATCGCCATAATTGCGTTGCGGTCTGTCGCCGTACGGTCTTTCGTAATTATTTCTTTCATAATTTCTCGGAGTGTATGTTCTTTCTTCTCCGAAAGATGCACCACCAGCCGTATATCCGTTTTGATATTCGTGTTCCGAGTGGTTATGTTCTTGGTTTTCTTCTTCTGAACCTTGTTTTCTTTCAGGATACAAGCAGTTCGGGCAAATTACTCTTTTGGGATTTTTTGTTTCAAATTCCGCACCACACTTCGTGCATTTGTTAATATACATAGTCTTACTTTCTAAAAATAAATAAATTCCTTAAATTCTGAAAAACAATAATAAACAATAAATCTGTGTTCTTACAAAATTATTCTACCAAAAGATTAAAAAAATACAAGTATTGTAACTTTACTTTACTTTATGTTATTATTTATTTTTTGTATTTTGAACTTAATTGTCCGCATGCTGCATCGATGTCAGCCCCTCTTTCGAGCCTTACAGTAACCTTTTTGCCCGAGGCTTCAACGATACATTTGAATTTCAAAACGGCATCTCGTGACGGTTTTTTGTATTCGCAATATTCATTTTCATTGTATAAAATTAAATTTACGTTACATTTTAACTTCGAAATCAGTTCGCAAAGTTCTTTTGCCGCTTTCAAAGAGTCGTTCAAGTCTTTTATCAAAATATATTCAATAGTTACCCTTCTGCCAGTCACTACGGTCAATTTACGGAGTTCTTCGATAACGTCTTTGATTTTGTATTTTTTCTCGACGGGCATGACGGATTGTCTGATTTCGGAATTTGCACTGTGGAGCGAAATTGCGACAGTCGGTTGGAATTTTATTTCTGCTAATTTTCTTATCCCGGGGATAATGCCGCAAGTCGAGACAGTTATTCGTCTTGAGCCAATTTTGAAATCTTCTCTCAATCTGTCAATCGCAGGCAAAACGTTGTCTAAGTTAAGCAAGGGTTCGCCTTGACCCATAAACACAATATTGGTGATTTTGAGGGTTGTATCGGCTTGAATTAAGTATATTTGTTTCAAAATTTCATCTGTTGTCAAATTTCTCTTAAATCCCAATTTTGCCGTTGCACAGAAACTGCAACCCATTGGGCAGCCGACTTGTGAACTTATGCAGGCTGTGAGGTTTGCACGGTTGTCAAATCTCATCAAGACCGCCTCTGTGACATTTCCGTCTGCAAGTTCGAACAAAAACTTCATCGTTCCGTCGGAACTAACCTGTTTATCTTTCAACTTTACGTCAGAAAGTTCACACTGTTCATTGAGTTGTTCTCGAAAATTCAATGGTAAATCTGTCATTTCGTCAAAAGATTTATATGATTTTAAATAAATTCCGTTATAAATTTGATTAGCCCGAAACTTACTTCCCCCAACGGAAAGCACGAATTCTTGCAGCTCTTGTAAATTTAATCCGACCAACGATTTCTTATTCATATCAGAATGATAACACAAAAAATACTGACGTAAATTAAAAAAAGTGCTATAATTGGGGCATGATTAAGATTGCAATCACAGGAAACATTGCGGCAGGAAAGTCTATCGTAGAAAAAATCTTAAAAGATTTGCACTACCCTGTCATTGATACGGACAAAATTGTTCATGATCTATTTATTGAATCTGACGATTTAAACACCGAATTGCGTGCGGCATTTGGTGTTTTTGACATTTGCACAAACCATTTAATCGACAGAAAAAAACTCGCTAGAATCGTATTTTCTGACAAAAAATTGCTTGCTAAATTGGAAAAAATTACCCACCCTTACATCATCGATGAGGTTATGAAATTTTTTGAGCAAAACGCTGATGCAAACTTCACGTTTGTTGCTGTACCTTTGCTCTATGAGGTTAATTGGGGCTATCTTTTTGATAAAGTTATTATGGTTGCGGCAGACGATGATATCCGTTTAGCAAGACTTATGGAAAGACGAAACCTCTCCAAAGAAGACGCTTTGAAACGAATGAATGCTCAAATTCCTCAAGATGAAAAAATCCAATTTGCTGATTTTGTAATTTACAACAACACAAATTATATCGATTTGAGCCGTCAAATCAATCAAGTTCTTTTGAACTTGGTATAATTATTTTTGTGGTTTTTCTTCGATATTTTCCTTTGTAAAAAGGATTGACACAAATAGTGCTATGCCTACTAACATAGGATAATACAAGGATTTGATGATTTGAAACGGAGTGACAGAAAGTGCTGCAGAAAGGCTGATTGCGATTAAAATTTGTGCACCGTAAGGCAATGCACCTTGTACGCAGCAGGACATTGTGTCCAAAATGCTCGCCGTTCTTCTTGGGTCAACGTCATATTTTTTGCTCATCTCTTTTGCAATCGGCCCAGCCGTAATAATTGCAACAGTGTTGTTTGCTGTGAAAATATTGATAATTCCAACCAAAATAGCAATGCCGACTTCGCAAAGTCTTTTTCCCTTAATAAGGCACTCTGTCGAGTTTATGATGTAAGTGATTCCGCCGTTGTATCGCACCATTTGCAACAAACCGCCTGCAAGCAGTGAAATAATGATAACGCTTGCCATGCTCAATGTTCCATCTCCGATTAATCCAAATGCAACGACAAGGTCAAAACAGCCGTAATATGTGCCGATTACGAGGTTTAAAATCGTTCCGATAAAAAGCAAAAACATTACATTTACGCCAGAAATACCTAAAATTAATAATAAAATATAAGGAATTATGTCGACGTATGACGAAAGCGTTGGCACGTAATTCATTGCAATCGGTTTGATAGAATTAATCTGCGGTAAGCAATATATCAAAATCGTCAAAATAGCAGGGATTGCAACGATTTTTGAGTTCATAATCATTTTGTCTTTTAACAAAACATTCTGAGTTCTCGTTGCTGCAATAGTTGTGTCAGAAATCAATGACAAATTGTCGCCAAACATTGCTCCTCCGACAGTTGCCCCGATTAAAAGTCCAGTGTCCAAGCCAAGAGTTTGAGATAACGTAACCGCAATCGGTACAATAGCCGCAATCGTTCCGCAAGATGTTCCGATTGAAAGCGAAATTAATGATGACACCACAAAAATGCCCGCAAGAATGAATTGCGAAGGAATGAAACTTTGTGCAATCAAAACCGCCGCATCGACCGCTCCGATTGCTTTTGCCGTTTCAGTAAACGCACCAACCAAAATGAAAATCAGGCACATCATCATAATGTCTCTCTGACCCATTCCCAGTGTGTAGAGTTCAATCTTTCTTGACAATTTTTCCTTGTGGTTTAACATCAAAGCGACAGCCGATGCGACCAAAAATGCCACTACCATTGGAACTTTCGAGAAATCTTTCAAGGATAATGAAAAACCAAAGTAAAATAAAACGAACACGACAAACGGGAACAACGCCTTGATGCTCGATGTCCGCCATTGTTTTATTTCCGTTTCCGAAAAAATTTCCATTCCAAATTCCTGTCGATTAATTTATAGTTTCAATTATAACTCATCTATAAAAATATTCAATTCTTTATTGTTTTTATTTTGTGTTTTTGCCTGTAAAGAACTTTTGTTTCTACAGAAAACACTATTTGTGTCTATTAAACAAAAAGTTTTTATTGCTTTAAAAATTGAATTAACACTATTTGTGTTATAAGGTAAATTCAAAATTGTTGCTTAGATTTGCATAAAAAAAAACAGGAACTTTTCAGTCCCTGTCTTTTTAAATTTTTAATTGGTTTATTTTTTACCGAACAACTTGAACCAAACGTCATCTGCTCTATGGGTTTTACCGTCTGTGTCGGTATAAGTTCCTGTTTGATTTCTTTGTACATCGCCTGTTTCGTTTTGTTCTGTGTAATTGACGTTGATTGATGCAACGTGAGCCAAATCTTCAAGTTCTGTCGTGTTGCGGTCGGAAATAAATCCGAGGTTGACGTTAACTTTTTTGAGTGCTTTTTGAAGTTCTTTCAAATCGACATTTCCGTCAGTGTCCATACATTTAATTCCTGTATGTTTTTCAGCCTCTTGAGCCATCAATTTGAGTGCCTCAAAACCGTTTTTAGCACCGAGTGCTTCACCAGTGAACGGGTTAACAGTTTTGTCGCTGAATACTTCTGAACCATCGATTACGCCATTGTCGTTCGTATCACTCATTGCAAGCATCTTGTCACCGTCAACTGCTGCACCGTCTGAATATCCGTTGCCATCAATATCAACACCGATACCTGCTTTTGCAGAAATCTTTCCATCTTTGTTGAAGTCAACAATCAATGGGTCAGAGTTGACAAATTTGTCGAATCCGTCATTCAACACTGTGTAATCTCTTGATGTCGATTTTTGTTTAATGTTGCCGTAATCATCTTCAAGTTTGATATTGCCGACTACAAAGATATTTTTCGCTTTATCTGTATCTTTTACGTCGTCACCTTTGATTGTTAAGTCTTTTGCAACGTTAACTTTGATATTGTCAGCACCGTTCTTAGCATCGATTGTGATATCTTCAATACCTCTGAGGTTTCTTTCTTGAAGGTCGCCGTATGTTTTAACGGTTGTTTCACGCATTTGAGTTGTCTTGATGTCTTTCAAGTCAATCATATCGCTACCATTTGTCATAGCGGTGTATCTTGTTCCAGAACCTTGGTAAATATGATATTGACCATCTGTCGGACTCTTTGCAATATAGTATTTTTGCGAGCCGTCACTGTTTTTAGCGTTAAGGTCAATTTTGTTGTTTTCAAGAAGTCTCTTGTCTGCATCTGTAAGTTTGCTTACAAAGTTATCAGCACTGCCTGTCGA
Organism: uncultured bacterium; assembly: GCA_900313795.1. Lineage (GTDB taxonomy): Bacteria > Cyanobacteriota > Vampirovibrionia > Gastranaerophilales > Gastranaerophilaceae > RUG841. Next base: position 7,488 of record OMSS01000074.1, read on the forward strand.
GGCGTTTTCTTTACCCAGAGTTTCCGTATCTACTTGGGTATTTAACAATACGTCTGATTTGAGAGTTTTTGTTTCAAGTTGATTTTCAAGGTATTTTCCGTATTCTTCGAATTTACCTTCCATAACAGCGAAATCAAGCGTTCTAAACATAGAATCGCCGTCGCCGTCTGTTATATATAAATGTTTTCCTTGGAATGCAAGATAATTATTGCCGTTGCCGCCGTCAATTTTGTTATTGTCACCGATAGAAAGCATTGAGTCATTGCCCTCACCACCGTGAAGGTCGTTATGTTGACCGATTGAAACAATGTAGTCCTCGTCCTTACCGCCTTCTACATAGTTGTTGTCACCATTGATGTAAATTTGATTTTTACCCGATTCAGCCGTGATTTTGTTATTGTTACTATTCGCTGTAACAATATCGTCACCGTCTGCGAGCAAAATAACGGTATCATCAATGTCGGTCGTTACCTTACCATTTCCGCTGCCGTCAACCAATAAATTTGCACCCGCCTCAGAAGCCTTTTGTGTCTCAAAAGTCTTTTGTGTTGCTGCAATTTTCGCTTGCATGTTTGTCAGTGAAATCATTTTACTTGCCCCATATTACACTATAAATATATAGTCACTTTTATACTTCTATTTATATAAAAACATTTTATCTCGCAATCATGACAAAAATTTAAAAATT
>OMSS01000104.1 GCA_900313795.1 uncultured bacterium
TCAAAGGTAGTAGTTGTGGCGGAAAAGGCAACTTTGAGTCCTGATTTCAAAACCTTGAAAGTTTTTGGACGAACAAAGACCGAAATCTACGATAGCGGAAATATGGGAATTGAAAAATGAGAAAAATAATTGCAGCGTCAATAATAGCGTTTTCGATTGCAGGACTTGCTTATGCAAGCAATTTGTCCGTTGATTCTGATAGTCAACATTACAATGAAAAAAATAAAAAAATCGAAATTAAGGGCGATGTAAAGGTTAAATATGACGATATAAATGTCGTAAGTCCTTCTGCTGAGGTGCTTTTGAACTCTCAAACTGGCAAACCCGAAACCGTTAAGTTTATGGAAAATGCATATTCTTATCAGGTCAAAGCCGACAAAAAACACGAAGTTAAGGCAAAGATTTTGGAAGTTTCGTTGTTAAATAAAGTTTTCAGGGCAAAAGAGAGAACTCAATCGACCGTTTTGGAAAAAGGTCAGCCGACGGTTATTGTCACCGCAAATTCTCAAGAATATGACAACAAAACCAATACAATGAAGGCTAAAGGTGCTGTCATTATTAACTATAAAGACGTTCAGGCTTTTGCAGATTATGCGGAAGTGAATTTGAATAAGCAAAATGATGTTCAAAAATTGACCCTCTCGGGACACGCTTATGTAAAACAGGGTAATTCTCAAGTTAAGGCGAATAAATTTGTCCATCTTGCTGATAGAAAAATTACTACAGCAACTGGAAATGTTTTTTCTGATATTAATACCGATGGTACGAAAATCAAGGTTTGGTCTGAGTTTCAACAAGTTAACCAAATCTCAAATACGATTTCTGCGAGTGGGCATGCAAGAGTTGAATACGAAGATTACGTTGCCGTTGGACCGAAAGCGACTGTTTATCCGAACAAACAGAATAAGTTGAATAGGGTCGTATTTATGGGTCGTTCGAAAATTACGAATAAAGGCTATTCGATTGAGGCGAATAAAATTGAAATAACAATGGATCCGAAGGATTTCAAGGCTGAGGGTAACGTTAAAACTTTGCTTCAAAATGTCGGTTCAAATAATTCAACAGGCTTGTAAATCGGCACTTTGCGACATTGCGACGAAAATAAAAATCGTCAGTTTGTTTAAAAAGCAATCGGTATAGATGAAAAATTTTTCAATAAAAAAGGGCGGTCGTTAAACCGTCCTTTTTGTATGTTTTTCGAAGTTTACGCTTCGGGTTTATCTTCGACATCGAGGAGTTTTGTTTGTTCAACAGCATTGTCGATGGCGTTTTCGATAGCCTTGTCAATCGGGTCGTCAGTAGATTGACCGACGATTTTATTGACTGTGATAACGCTGTCGTTTTCTTGAAGATTTTGGATTTTAACGCCCGTTGCAGGTCTGCCTTGACGAGAGATGTCACCAGCGTTAATTCTTGTAACGACACCGTTTGCAGTAACGACCATGATATCATCAGTTTCGTTAACTATTGTGAGGGCAACCAATCTTGACTTCGAAGTTTTGAACTTCGTAGCGATAAGACCGATACCGCCTCTGTTTTGCGAACGGAATTCACTCAATTTTGAACGTTTGCCAAAACCGTCAGATGTTACTACGAGTAAATCAGCATCATAGTCAGCAGGGACGATGTCTGAGCCGATAATCATATCGCCTTGGCGTAATTTCATTGAGTTTACACCTCTTGCACTTCTGCCTAACGGTCTTAATTCGTCGACTGCAAATCTGATTGCCATACCGCAACTTGTACCGATTAAGATTTCGTCGTTATTCTTAGCAACGTTGACCCAATTCAATGTGTCGCCTTCTTCGAGACCGATTGCGATAATGCCGTTACGTCTGATGTTTGCGAAATTGTCTAATTCAATTCTCTTGATGTAACCTTTTTGCGTAAGCATAATGAGGTTTGTATCGTGAGAAAAGTCTTTAACAGGGACAACAGCCGTAATTTTTTCGCCTTGTTCAATCGGCAAAATGTTGATTACAGGCAAGCCCTTTGATTGTCTTGAACCTTCTGGGAAGTCGTAAACGTTGAGACTGTAAACTGTTCCCTTGTCTGAGAAGAACAAGACTTTATCGTGCATCATTGCGGTGAAGAAAATTCCGACATCATCATCTTCTTTAGTCTTAATTCCGCCTTTTCCTCTCGTTGCACGATTTTGACGTTCGAAGGTGTCTAATGAAATTCTCTTGATGTAACCTTGACGAGTCATAAATACTGCCATCGGTACATTCGGAGTCAAATCTTCGATAGTCATTTCGTTTGATTCAGGAAGAATTTGAGTTCTTCTTTCATCGCCGTATTTTTCTTTATCTTCAAGAAGTTCAGCCTTGATGATGTTCAAAACTTTTTGTCTGTCTGCGAGAATTGCTTCGTATTCTTGAATTTTTTCTTGCAAATCTTCGTATTCAGCCTTAATTTTGTCTTGTTCCAAACCTGTCAATCTTCTTAATTGCATTTCGAGGATTGCGTTTGCTTGGTCAACATCGAGACCAAATCTTGTCATTAAGCCGATACGAGCCTCTTCGGTTGTTTTAGACTTTTTGATAAGTTCGATAACTTCGTCAAGACTGCCTAAAGCAATCAATAAGCCTTTTAAGATGTGTGCTCTCATTTTTGCTTTTTTCAAGAAGAAGATAGTTCTTCTTGTGATGACAGAAACTCTGTGTTCGATGAATTCGTTCAAAACGTCGATAATGTTCATCAAGCGAGGTTGTTTTCCTGCCAAAGCCAAAAGGTTGAAACCGAATGACAACGTTAATTGCGTGTGCTTATAGAGGTTGTTTCTGACAACTTCCGGTTTCGCATCACGTTTAAGTTCAATAACGATTCTCATGCCATCACGGTCAGATTCGTCACGAAGGTCTGAAATACCTTCAATACGCTTGTCACGAACGAGTTCTGCAATTTTTTCAATAAGTGCTGCCTTGTTAACTTGGTAAGGAATTTCGGTAACAACGATAGCCGTTCTTGCTTGACGACCGTTGCCTCCTGGAATTTCTTCGATAGTTGAAACGGCAGACATTTTGATTGAACCACGACCCGTTTCGTAAGCCTGTTTGATATCCTTAACACCGATAATGCTTGCAGCAGTTGGGAAATCAGGACCTTTGATGTATTGCATAATTTCCGTAACTGTCATATCCGGCTTGTCGATTAAAGCGATTGTACCGTCAACAATTTCGCAAAGGTTGTGAGGCGGAATATTTGTTGCCATACCAACTGCGATACCGCTCACTCCGTTTAATAACAACATCGGTAATCTTACAGGTAATACGGACGGTTCTTGGAGCGAACCATCGAAGTTCGGTTCAAAATCGACCGTTTCGCAATCTATATCAGCCAACATTGACTGAGTGATTTTGTGCATACGGGCTTCTGTATAACGCATCGCAGCCGCACCGTCGCCATCGACTGAACCAAAGTTTCCGTGACCGTCAACCATAAGGTATCTTGTCGAGAAGTCTTGTGCCATACGGACAAGGGCTTCATATACCGCAGTATCACCGTGCGGGTGGTATTTACCTAAAACTTCCCCGACGATTCTGGCACACTTTTTGAAAGGTTTGTCAGGAGTCATTCCGAGTTCGTTCATGGCAAATAAAATTCTTCTGTGAACAGGTTTCAAACCGTCTCGAACATCAGGTAATGCACGTCCGACAATAACAGACATCGCATAATCAATGTAAGAGCGTTTCATCTCCTCACGGATATTTACGGGAACAATTTTCCCGTCTTGAAATAAATTATTCTGAGCCAAATGAGCCTCCCCATGTAAGACGAAAAATTCGTCCTATATATATTGTCTTTACTATATTTTAGCATAATCAGAGAGAAGGGCAAACAGTTTACATTCTGATTAATTGTTAAGTTTGTAACGATTTTTTGAAAAATTGAAATCAGACCCCCTCAAAAATACTTTATATACATGTAGGGTAGAGGGAGATATTAAATATGGTAGTGAATTTGAACATGGATATTGAAACACGTCTTGCAAACATGTATAAAGGCATGGCTGCAAAATCGAGCAATGAAGCGGCTGAAAGAAAATCTTTGTCGCCTGATGAATTTTGGAACTCGATGAGAATGGTTGCAACGAATAAGCAAGCACTTATGAATTGCAAAAATCAACCTAAAAACGTTTAGTTCACAGCGTTTTCGATTACAGGATTTTCATCTTTTTTAAGAGAGAGAAAATTTTAAACAAAATTTATCCCCCCCTATATCAATTATTTTGAGCCTGAGTTGAAAAACTTAGGTTTTTTTTTGCTAAATTTCGAGCGTTACGGTGGAAATTTTTTCAATTTCTTCTGAATTGGAGAGAATTCTACCTGTTTTGTCGGTAATGATTGAGTTGCCAACTAGGGTGAAACCGTTGCCGTTGTTGCCTGTTTGGTTTGCGGAAATTATTGGAGTGATATTTTCGTTTGACCTTGCGACGTTCATTGATTTCCAAACGGTGAGCCAGTCCATGTTTTTTGCAAATTCGCTGTGAAAGCCCCAAGCGGTCGGACATACGAATAATTCTGCCCCTCGTTGTTTTAGGGCTGCAAAATGTTGTGGGTAACGAATGTCAAAACAAATAGCCATGCCGATTTTGCCGATGTCTAAGTCTGTGATTACAAGATTTTCTCCGGCGGTAATTCTTTTGTGTTCTGTGCCTCCGAAACAGTTGAAAAGGTGGATTTTTCGGTATTTACAGACCGTTTCACCTTTTCTGTTCAAGACGAAAGAGGTGTTGTATGATTTGTCTGAAACTCTTTCTATGACTGAACCACAGACGATATTTGTGTTTAAATCTTTTGCAAGTTTTCTTAAAAAGTCAATTGTTTCACCCCCGTCTTCGTCCTCGGGAAAATTTTTGAAGGCTTCATGGGAAATTCCTGTCGAGAAAAATTCAGGCAAAAGAACGAGGTCTGTTCTT
>OMSS01000079.1 GCA_900313795.1 uncultured bacterium
GGTTTTGGTTCCGCTGAGCAAAGGCGGCATCTTCTCTTCATTTATCTACGATTTTGTGCGCGGAGTCGGAACAATCAGCTCGGTAATTTTCTTGGTATCGTTCAAAACGCCTCTCGCATCAATAAAAATCCTGAATCTGGCTGAACAAGGTGAATGGGGAAAGGCAGCAGCCCTGGCAACGGTGCTCACAACGCTCACTTTCGGAGTGCTGCTTGCAGGAAGAGTGGGGATGAAACTAGGGAAAGCAAAGAGGGGGAAATAGGATTATTTGTCACTATAATGGTTCTTGCACTGATAAATCCGCACGCAATCACCGTCAATTTTATAAATCAGTCGATTTTTTTCATCAATTTCACGACTCCACAAGCCTGAAAGATTGTCTTTAAGCGGTTCAGGATGCCCGATTCCGTTGTTACCATTGCGTTGTATGTCAGCAATTAATTTATTTATCTTTTTAAGAGTCTTTTTATCCTCTCCTTGCCAATAAATGAACTGCTCCCATGCACTATCTTCAAACTGGATGCTCATTTTGCCATCGTCTCCAATTCTTCCATCGTCTTTTTTACAAAATGCAACTTTCCTTCGTCATCGAGGCGTTTCAATTCTTCGAGGTGCCGGATGTTTTCTTCATTATAAAAATCATCCTTTGCCGTTTTTTTGACAGTGAGATGGGCTGAAGGTGCCAGCTTGACCAAACTTTTTATTGCATCGATGAGAGTTTTGTTTGCGTTCTGAATTGTTACTGTCGCTGTCATAATTTCCTCCGTGATTCTCAAAAATCTCCATCCCCAATATAACACGAAAGATTACATCTGTAAACTTTGATTCGTGGATTTCAAAACAGACTAGAAAATCAGATGTAAAATTAATTTCGCTTCAAGCGCCTGGCAACAGAGCCGATTAAATCCAAATCCTCATCCGAAAGATAATTCAATTCTGGAATTAATTTTTTCACTTTCGGCTTTATATCAACCGCAACTTCCGCATTTTTTCCAGTCATGAGATATTCGACCGAGATACCGAGAACTTGTGCAATTTTAAGAGCGTTTTCCGCACTTGGAGCATTGCCGTTTGCAGCAAGATAATGATTTAAGGTACTTAAGCTGATTCCTGTTTTTACGGCTAATTCTTTTGTTTGTATATCTTGAAAAATCAGTTCGTCTTTCAGAGTCTCTTTGAATCCCATGTTAAAAGATTAGCCGTTTTTGATTAGTAAAATTGCTTTTATTGCAGAAAACGGCTAATTGGAATATACTTAAATATCAGATACGGCTAGTAAATATATTTCACTAATCATATCCGACAATTAAGTAAGCACATAAGGAGTAAAAAAATGCGTACATTGGGTAATATTTTATGGTTCATTCTTGGTGGTTGGTGGACTGTGTTGCTCTATCTTATTTTGGGAGTAATTTGCTGCATAACTGTCATCGGCATTCCGATTGGAAAAGCACTTTTCCAATATTCAAAACTGATGGCTTTTCCGTTCGGCAAAGAAATCGTAAAAGAAACATTCATCAAAGGCGAAAAGAATGTTTCGTCTGTCCGAAAAATCGGCGGAACAATCGCAAACATCGTCTGGCTTCCGTTCGGAATTTGTATTTTTCTGGGAAACATCGGCCTAATGCTCTGCTGCTTCGTTTCAATTCTTTTCATTCCTATCGGAGTCGTTCTTGCAAAAAGTTGCAAATTCATAATCTGGCCAATCGGCGCAAAGGTTGTCTCTAGAGAAGATGTAATTGCGACAAAAGTTGCGAACAAGATTCAAGAGAAAAAAGAGTAAGAAAAATTTACTTTCCGATGATTAGGATCGGGAAGTTTTTATTTAGGATTGAGAGGATGAAAAAGTTTTTCACATTTACTGTGGCGTTGTTCTTATCTATGAATATTTTCGCTAAATCTATTGCTGATGTTGCAAATGGGAAATGCACGATTGACGAGTATATTCCAGAATATGAAGAACTATCAGAAGTAAAACAAGTTGAAAAGTTCAAAAGAGATTGCAAGATTATTGCAAGAGCTATTACGACATACGGTGCATATTATGCTGTTATTACAGGCACAGACATCATAGATGCAGATAACGGTTTTGCTACTTATGCTATAAAATTTGAATTAAAGAATGATTATCAAATTTCGGATTGGGTAAATTTTCTTGATAAAATTAAGGACGCATTTCCATCATTAAGTAACACTCATTTTACGCCTTATGATTGTTCCCATTTGCTTCCGGAAAAGCAGTATTTTGATAAAAACGAATGGATTGCCATTAGCAGATTTTGGGATACTAGACAAGATGGTTTTAGTTTATCTGTCCTTGAAAAAGAAATGATATATATTCAATTCTATGTTGAACATAACAATGAAACTTATAAATCAGGGGCACGTTCAAACTCAGATGATTTTCTAAGAGCAAATGACATACAAAAGGTTATCATGAAAATTCCGTCTGATGTCAAGCTAGAAAACATAAAAGCAAAGGTGCGTTGCACATACGGCTCATTTTCTGTTTATTCTCTTCTGGATAATACATTTGATGTCATTTTATCTAAAAATGCAAAAGCGATTCAATATGATATGACTGTTTTGACTCAAGAACAGTATCAGCGAATTGAAAAAAAACGCCAAGCACAAGAAGAAGCCGAAAAACGGAAACAGAAAGAAATTGCTGAGCAAGAACGCAAGGCAGAAGAAGCAAGACTGGCTAAAGAACGTAGAATTGAAGAAGAAAGAATTGCAGAAGAAAAACGCAAAGAAACAGAAAAATATATTGCTTATGGAAAACAAAAATTCGATGAGTATTTACCGGATTTTAAGATCAGCTCCATAGATTCTCGTTTCGCAAAGGAATTATACAATATTGCTTTTTCTGTAAAAAACTCCTATAAAGCCACCTCTGAAATTGATTACAATGAGGCAAAAGTTTTAGTCAATAATTATATGATTCCAAAAATCAAGGAAAAGTATTTGGCGGAATACAAAAAGCAGTCAAAAGTCGATAAATTTTTTGAACGAAACGATATAAACGAATGCATTGAATTGTTTACCATCGTTCTTACAGGAGACTATAGAAGTTCATATTGCCTAAACAAACTTGAAAATTACTAACAAAAAACACAAGGAGAATACAACAATGAGTAAAGAAGCACTTGACTCCGTAAACGCACGACTAATTGAACATTTTAAGAAAGTGGGCATTGCGAATGCGTGTTACTATCAACCAGCAACAGAAGATTATTGGACATCTCCGAAGAAAATCGCATACTGCAACCTTGAACCATATAGCGTCATAAATGACAGCGACCGTGTACAAGGGGTCAAGCCACTAGACTCAGAACGCTTCTATGAGCATTGGTATTGGAGCAAGACAGGGCGATGGACAGTTTTCACAAACTACATTATGAGCCGATCTCTCAACGAAAACAAGACATTTTCAGAAGCCGATGCTAGAACTTTCCGTTCAGAGTTGAAAAAAGAAAAAGATGGTGGTTATGAAACTGAGTGTGGATATTTTGACGACAAAATGTACTTCAATTTTCGTTACACACAATCGTCAAAAGTAAGCGCTGACAACGGATATATTTTCGGAAAGTACATCAACGATCCGTTTTTCCGTCAGCACTACCGAAATTTTGTAAAAGCTTGTGAAATTGATGTGCTTGTTGTGACCAGCAAAGTAGGTGCGGAACTGCTCACGATTATCTATCCAGAATTGGAAGGAATTTTTTCTTATTGTGGAGAGCCAGTGACCGTTGATGGTACGACTTTTGTATCAATTCCGCATCCGTCAAGATTCGGATATAAAAAAGCAGTCGATGCTGCAAATAAAATTGCGAAAGCAATTAAATAAATCAAAAGCCAAAAAAGGAGGAAAATTATGGCTTACGGAAAACCTGTTCCTAGTTCACAGACAGCATACTTTATTTGCACGAAATGTGGTAAACAAAGAGCCGCTTCATCTTACACATCTGGTGGTACTTTACCACGTGGAGTTCATGCCCCCGTAATTCCAGGTCCAATGGAAGGTGGAAGGTGCCCTGATACTTCATCAGGAAATCATGTGTGGGAACAAACAAACTAAAACTTTGACGGCAGAAATGCCGTCTTATTTCATTTTAAGGAGTTAATTTTTTATGAAAAAGAAACAGAACATTATAACTTTTATCGCAATCGCCGTTTTGATTTGTGCACTCATTTTTTTGGGAGTAACTGTCATAACAAGAATTTTTTCTTTAACTGACTTGCACGCAGAACTTACTGGAACTTTGCTCGGAACAATCATCACGGCAATCGTCACAGTTCTTTTGCTAAAAGGGCAGACTGAAATTGAGGAAAACAAAGACATCGGAATACATATTTTTGAGAAAAAGCAAGATGTTTATTTTGATTTTATCAATACGCTCGAAAACATTACACAAGACCAAAGAATCAATATTCCAAATCTTCCTGGATATATCGCACCGCAGAACTCAGATGAAGTAAATGATGAATTACAGCATTTACTTTACCAGCTTGGAAAAGTTCAGATGACAGCTACAAAGGAAACATCTGAAACCGTAACAAATTTAGTCGGGCAAGTTTTGGGAATTATGAACGGAAAAAATCCTAAGCTCGCAGATAAATACTCAAAATTTGCAGGTGTAATATTTCAGATTGTTTCTGTATTGAGGAAGGATCTGTACAGCACAAAACTTAATTCAAATGAAGATGATTTTACAGCGATTGACAGTAATTTGATTTTTGAAACTTTGCAAAATGCAGGTCTAAACTTACAACAAGTTGAAACCAATGAAGAAATTTTAGCGAATTACTGTGATTTAATGGTCGCAGAATTTAAGGAAACATATCATACAAAATTAACACATATTAAACTCAATTTTAAGGAAACAAATAGTTTAGAAGCTGCAAAAGGATTTTTGGTTAACAAAACACCATATATTCAGATAAGTACACCTCTTCCGAATGGGGATACTTTTGATTTTGAATTGATTCGCTCAGGATGTAATCAAGCTGGATTAAGATCAAAGTGGGGGGAGCATCAGGCGAATATCAATCCAATAAATTTTGTAAACAAAGATGCGGCGTTCTATAATTTCAAATCCGCTGACGAAAACGGAAGAAAACAAATTGTCAAAGAAACACTTGCCGCATGTGAAGGTCTTGAAGAACTTCTGAAAGGTTAATCTTTTCTCCCAACGTTAGGGATTGTAGCACCTGCGAAGCAGTACCGCTTGCGGTATGGAGCGCGCTTAGTGCGAAAGTGCGAAAAGCCCGACCGCCGCTTGTCAGCGGTAACGCCTATCGTTTTCGGCGTTATTTAAACGCCCTGAAGTGTAAAAAAATGAATCACACTTTTTTGATTTTGTCATTAAGTTATTAGTTTAATGAATTTTCCTTTTTCCTCTTGTAAAATAAAGAAAATTCTGGAAGGTAACTATGGCAGAAAAAGAACTTGTTTTATTTGAGAGCACGGATAAATCAGTAAGTTTAAGAGTTCCGTTTGAAAATGATACGGTATGGCTGAACCGTCAGCAAATGGCAATGCTGTTTGATAGAGATATAAAAACTGTCGGTAAACATATCAATAATGCTTTAGAAGAAGAACTCGATGATGTCAGTAGCTCAGTTGTCGCAAATTTTGCGACAACTGCCAGTGATGGGAAAATATATAATGTCGAATACTATTCCCTCGATGTAATCATTTCCGTCGGCTACCGTGTCAAATCCAAGCGCGGTGTTGAATTCCGAAAATGGGCGAATTCTGTTCTAAAATCATACATTCTCAAAGGCTATGCCGCAAACGACCGAAGGCTTACAGAACTCAAACAGACTCTGCAAATTCTCCGACGAAACGAAGCAGAACTGGAATCAAATCAAATTCTGTCAGTAGTCGAGCAATACGCAAAAGCCCTTGATTTACTTGATGATTACGATCATCTTTGTGTAAAAAAGCCAGAAGGAACAAACGAAACTTATCACCTCACTTACGAAGAATGTCGAAAACTGATTGAATCAATGAAATTTGCTGCTGAAAGTGATATGTTTGGTAACGAAAAAGACGAATCTTTCAAAGGTAGCATTGGTGCGATTTACCAAACTTTCGGCGGTTCTGATGTTTATCCCTCTGTGCAGGAAAAGGCTGCCAATCTTTTATATTTCATAACGAAAAATCATTCTTTCAGTGACGGAAACAAACGGATTGCCGCAACAATATTCCTGTACTTTCTTAACAAAAACAGTATTCTTCTCAAAGATGGGAACAAGCGCATTGAGGACAACACTCT